>JAKBUS010000089.1 GCA_021841585.1 Pseudomonadota bacterium
AGCGGACAGGACCAACACATCCCTGTCGGAACCGTCGTGGGGATACAGGGAGAGGATCGCGTTCCACTCGTCAATGGAAAGCCCGCGCGCCGCGCCGCCGCGCCGCCGGGTGCCCGAGCGAAAGGCGTTACTTCCAACAACCTCGAATTGTGTATCAGTCGCGTCCTCGTGCTCAGCGGCTCGGTGGGCCAGGGCCTCAAAGCTGGGGCCCTGCGCGATTTTTTGGCGCCAGGTCCGATTTTTAAAAACCTCGCCCTCGATGCCGTCGGCTGCGGCCAACAGCCGATTGGCCTCTTTCTCCAGCTCGGCGGGCGTGGTGCCACCGGCCCAAACAGGCGCGGTCGTGGGGCGGGCAACGCGAGGGGCCAGCATCAGACCCCCTCCCGCGTGGAGCGCGGGCGGCCGGGGCGTTGCTTCTTCTTGTTGTTGCTACTGCCACGGGGGCGGCCCGCGGACGTCGGTACCGGAAAAGGAAGCGCCTGATCGGGAGCCGCACCGCGCTCATTAAGCCATTGCTCGATGTCACTGGCGCGCCAGCGGACCAGGTGCCCGATACGCACAGGCGCCGGTAGCGGGAGCCGGTAGATGTTTCGGATCGAGCACTGAAAAAGAACCGCGATGTCTGGGCGTGTCAGTAGTTTGTCCATTGGATGTGCCTGTGTGCATTCAATGGCACAAACCTACAGCCGATTGGATTGTCCGGCGCACTTTTGAAAAGACTGTTAGGTTGTGATATACTCGTATTAGGTTTTGATATAGGGTGAGTTATGTCTACGTCCAAGGTCGATCCACGCGCCAGGTCGAAGGGCGTCGCCGAGCGCCTGCCACCGCTTCATCCGGCCCGCCAGGAACTGGTGAATATTTCCAGCCTCACCTCTGCCGTCGTGGCCCGCGCGCGGGTGAGGGCGCTCAGAACCCTCTGCCGGCGCAGCGGCGACGCGATCCTGGTCGCTCAACTGGACTTGCTGCTGGCCCGTTCCTCGCGCCATCGAGACCGCCCAGACATTGAGTGCGAAATCTGCGGGAAAGCGGCCGAGCGGTACTTGCGCACGCGCGAGAACCCGGCTGTCTGCCGGGAGCACTCTTCTCTGCTCGCCCGCACACGGGATATGCGGGCTATCGGTGTGATGCTGCGCGATCCCTCGCTGGAGTTTTTGGGCGCGCTAGTGAATCACGCCTCTGCTATCCGGCTCCAACTCGACGATAAGAGCGACCCAAATGCCCTTGGTGTTCTCTGGCCCCGGCTTTTGGCAGAGCAGCGGTCCATGCTGTCCATCTGGCGCTCCTGCTGCGATCCGTACCCTGATTTAACATATCCAACCGACCATTACCCAATCACCTCTACTCTTTGGGAAGTGGTTTCTGCCGCCGCGCGCGCCCGCGACGCCGAGGCATCTGCCCGTAATGGCCGCGCGGGGGGTCGGCCAAGGAATCAAAAGCAGGAACAGGAGATCAGGCGGCTGGCAAAGCATGGCTTGACGCAAAAAGAGATCGCCGCCCGACTTGGTACCGCACAGTGCCAAGTAAGCCGCGTTCTGCGCCGTGTGCTGTAATTATGCTGTAACGCTGTGGGCAGTGCATGGCGGGTCATGGCAAGTCCTGGCATAAGACTATCTCTATCTATCAATGGCTTGCGTAGTCATGAGGTGACATCGGGCGACATTTTGGGAGACTCAAAATCCGGTGGTAGAGATACCGTGTGGGTTCGACCCCCTCTCCCGGCACCAATAAAATCAAGCGGTTAGCGCACCATGCCCCACGCAAACCGTCGTCTTTAAGTCTTCCGCCCCAATTTCGCCCGCCTGCTTACCGTCCATATCCCAAAAACGCGGCCGCCCTCCCTCCGATACAAGACAACGAGATAGTGGCGGATTCACTTCCGGTATTACGGTTACCCCATTGCGACCAAGACCTTCACAACCAACACCCATGCAAAGTCCCGGGTTCGGCAAGCCGGAGGTGATCGACCCGGGTTACATGGTCGCCGCACCCGCCAAGGCAAAGGCTACGGCCTTGCGAGAGGCCCTGGATCTAGGCGCGTGAAATCACTCTCCAAAACCACAAACACCGCTAGGTCGCGGGCTGTGACAAGGACAGATCCCACGGGGACAGACGCGATATTTTCGTCATCGAGATATCTGCCGGTGCAAGCGACGTAAGCCACGTCTTGCCGCGGCGTTCCCCTGTGCGGCCGCCTTATGATACCAGTAAGCTGCCGCGGCATAGTTTCGTGGGACACCTCGGCCATTCTCATAAATGCCGCCCAACTTGTTTTCTGCTGGGGCGTAGCCCTGCGCGGCGGCTTTGCGGTACCAGTATATGGCTTTGGCGTTGCTCTGCGGAATAATAAGGGTGCCATGGGCGTAAAAGGCTCCCATAGCGAACTCCGCGATGGGATTGCCGTCGTGTGCCCGATGCCGGAGTAGCTGCAACTCCGCCCCGGCACGACGAGCCATGGGAATTTCAAGGTATTTGACCGCAGGAATGAATATGATGAGGGCCACCACAACAAAGACAAGGTCCCTACGAAGGCGCTGACGAGAATAGTGAATGCGCATGTGCCCCCAGATTGCGTATGGTTACGTGCCGTGTGTGCTGTGTGTTCTGTAGGGGTGTGAAATAACGCCGCAGTCACATCACATTTCCGACCGATATCCGGCGTTGTGTTCGGCCCCGCCATATCGCATATCAATACGACAAAGCTTTAGGGTCCGGCCCGTAGGCATTGTCGCCTACATCACCCTCTGTGATATAAAGAATATCCAACCACCAGGTATTGCCGCTTATGATAAAGGCCTTCCCAGACTTACCCAAGTCGTGAAGGCGCCTTATGCAGATAGACACGCTTATGATGCCAAACAACAGCAGAGCAATGAGTGTAAAAATAGCCGTTGACTTATTATTCGTAGAAAACAGACGGACTCCCGCTACAATAAAATCCACGATACCATGGGTCCGCGGCAGCGCATGTATTACCCACAGCACTTCTACCAGAATAAACGCAATAAAATTCCACGTTATGAAACACAGGAATTGTTTTCGCGATGCGCGCCCCTTAAAATTTGTACATCTCGCAAGCCCATACATATACCATCCCAAGCACGTCACATCACCGTAACGGCGTCCCATATTAACTATCACCCGCCAACCGCGAGACGTTTCTAAGCAAATACCAGTTTATCAAAAGCCCGATACCCGTTATAACTGCCTCAGCTCCCAAAGGACCGGGCTCCACACCCGCCATGTGAAATAGAAAATTCACGACAATGACGGCCATAACAGCCAGAATTACTCCCTTCACAAATCCGGGATTATTGGTCAAAAGTGACTTTAACCGAACACCCATATACAGATACATTATAGACAACCCCAATCCCACTATCCCGCCGACCACTAGCGCTCCATTTCCTTGTGGTTTCAAGCCCCCGGCTAGCACTCCAAAACTCGGTAACAAGCTTATAAGCCCCATAACGATAAAATACGCCCTAAGCGAGCGAATGGTTTCTTTCATCCTTGTCCTCCCTTGCCATTTTTTGCGCAACAGTGCAGCGCTTCTACGGCTTTTGTCGATAGTGCCAATGTTATTACTACGTTTAAAGTCAAACTCCGAGTGCGGCTTTTGCATTGACATAAATCAACAATTGAGGATTCTTGATTAGCCCACATTTCCCATTAGGGCACGTCTGATCTAACCCCTTATTTCGACAGCCGTGTGGTTCAGAATCCGGACTTGGGCGGGGCGGAATGTCCAAACGCACCATTCCGCGCCCCGATCGGGCCGCTTTTTGTTGTTCGGGCGGCTTTTTGTGGCCTGAAACCCGATTTCCGGACGGACTACGCCCTCATGGGTCGCAACAGCCGTCGGCGCACGAGGTACAGGTTGGCCAACGCGCAGGTGACAAAGAGCCGATGGGCATTCTTCTCAAGACCTCGATAGCGGACCTTGGTGAAATGGAAGACGCCTTTGATCACCCCGAAGACGTGCTCGACGCGGCTGCGGATTTGGGACTTCACGCGATTCTTGGCGCGCTCCACCTCGTTTACGACGCCCTTGTACCGATAGCGGCGGTTCGTGAGGTCGCGGGCCTTGGGGGCCTGCGCCCGGATCACCGCTTCTTGACCTTGGTAGGCCGAATCGCCCCAGACCTGGGTCTCTTCGCCATGGAGGAGATCGGGCAGGACCGTGGCGTCATGGACGTGGGCGGCGGTCGCCACTATCGCATGAATGACCTTGGTCTTGCTGTCGACGCCAATATGCGCTTTCATGCCGAAGTACCACTGATTCCTCTTCTTGGTCTGATGCATGGCAGGGTCCCGGGCCTTATCCTTGTTCTTGGTGGATGAAGGGGCACTGATGATCGTGGCATCGACAATCGTGCCCTTGGTGACCTTGACGCCCTGGGACTCGAGGTGACGGTGGACTTCCTGGAAGAGCTTCTTCCCCAGGTGGTGTTTCTCGAGGAGATGGCGGAACTTCAAGATAGTGGTTTCATCCGGCACCGGCTCCCGGCCGAGATCAATACCCACAAACCGGCACATGGACACCGATTCGTACAAGGCTTCTTCCGCCCCCGGATCCGAGAGGTTGAACCACTGTTGGAGGAAATAAATGCGTAGCATGCGCTGAAGCCCCACCGGCGGTCTACCATTCTCGCCCTGGGGATAATAGGGGGCAATCACCGCACAAAGGTCCTGCCAGGGCACGACCTTCTCCATGTCCGAAAGGAACTTCTCGCGACGGGTGGGCTTCCTGTGGGTCTCGAAGGTACCGGTGGCTAAGGTGAGTTGGCGCATGCGTTTTTTCCCTTTGAACTGGCGCCATTATACCATAACGGCTTGTGTATAGGGATTAAATCAGAGTTGCTTTAGCCCCCATTCCTAATGGAAGCCATTAGGAATGGGGGCTAATGGGAAATGTGGGTTCATACACACTGGTCCACGATGCCAACAGTGAACACAGCCGCTCCTGGGCGTCGTAGTACATCACGCGGTCTCCGCCCCAATTGAGCCGACGCGTCATAAGCACAAAGCGCAGGCCGCGCTTGGGATGAAACGGATGGGTCAGCTCAAACGTCCGGTCTTTGGATGGACACCCGTCCGCATGAGAAGCAGTTGCTGACTTATGAGAAGGCGCACGCTGAGGCGGGGGTGCTCCTGGTGCAGCGCTGGATCCTCGCGCGTCTGAGAAACCAGCCCTTCTTCTCCCTGGAGGAGATCAATCGCGCCATTGCCGCGCTTGTCATCGACTTGAACCGCCGTCCGTTCAAGAAACTGCCGGGGTCGCGTCGCAGCGCCTTCGAGACCATCGACCGGCCGGCCATGATTCCATTGCCACAGACCCCCTATGAGTTCGCGACCTGGAAGATCGTCACGGTGTCGATCGACTATCACGTGGAGGTCGATGGCCACTACTACAGCGTCCCCCACGCGCTTGTCCGCCAGAAGATCGACGCGCGCCTGACCGCCGCCACCGTCGAGTTCTTCTTCAGGAACAAGCGTGTCGCCGCCCATGCCCGCGCCTTCGGGCGCGGCAAGTTCACGACGCTTGCCGAACACATGCCCGAGGCCCATCGCCGGCACCGGGAATGGACGCCCGGGCGGCTCTTGAACTGGGCGCGCAGCATAGGCCCCAAGACCCAGGCCATCGTGCAATGGCAGTTCGACCACCGCCCGCACCCCGAGCAGGGCTACCGCGCCTGCCTGGGGCTTCTGAACCTCGGCAAGCGTTACGGTAACGCGCGTCTGGAGGCCGCCTGCCAGCGGGCGCTTGCGATCGGCTCGCCGGTGCTCAAAAGCGTGAGATCCATCCTTGAGGCGCGGCTCGATCAGCAACCCATGCCAGGCGCCGCCCCCGAGGGGGCGTCCGCCATCCCGCCGGTCCACCACGACAACGTGCGCGGCGCGGCGTACTTCCGGCCCACCACCCCAATCGCAACCCCCACTGAAGGAGAATCGCAACCATGCTCATCCAACCCACCCTCGATGCCTTAAACGCCTTGAAGCTCCACGGCATGGCCGCGGCCCTCTCGGAGCAGATGACCCAAAGCGCCGCCCAGGGTCTGTCCTGCGAGGAGCGCATCGGGCTGCTCGTCGAGCGCGAGGCGGTGTTCCGCGAGAACCGCAGGCTTACGCGCCTCCTGCAGCAGGCGCAATTGAAGGAGCGCGCCTGCCTTGAGGATCTGGACTTCCGCAGTAACGCAACAAGGAGCAGAAATCCTATGAGCAAGACACGACACGATCACGCCCCGCAGTTTAAGGCCAAGGTGGCTTTAGAGGCGTTAGCGGGAGAAAAACGATAGGCCGTGCGGTCCTACAAATATCCATAAGACCGCGGTCAAGCATCAGGACATACTATGAGTTTCGGACCTCAAAAGCCATAAAGATCATGCTTTATCATAAGCTTGGCGCGCTACCGCAGCCGGAGCTCCTCCCAGATTCTGCTGAGGAACCAGGCATCCTCGGCGGGGGCGGTTGGCGGCAAACCCTCTGATCAAAGGCTTTAATGGTAGCGCTTATTATTAAAGAATGCTTTAATAAGGCAAGTTCCCATTAAAGATGTCTTTAGTATGAAGCGAACCACGGGCACTTACGCCATCTCGACCACGCAAGGCGAACCGGTTCGGGCCTTCGTCCCGCATCCCCTGCCGCCCAGCAACCCTGAGTTGGCCCCAGAGGCGTATGCCGACCTGAATCATCAGGCAGAGCTGGCGCTCGCCCGCCTGTCCGGGGTGTCCGGGCTGGCGCCGTCGGTGGACTGGCTGCTGTACAGCGCAATCCG
>JAKBUS010000090.1 GCA_021841585.1 Pseudomonadota bacterium
GACTTGAACCTCCACGGGGTTACCCCCACTAGCACCTGAAGCTAGCGCGTCTACCAATTCCGCCACCCCGGCCCGGCATGGCTTCAAGGCCGGCGACTCTACCGAGAACAGGACACGATGTCAACGCAAAACGATCC
This sequence comes from Pseudomonadota bacterium, assembly GCA_021841585.1. Lineage (GTDB taxonomy): Bacteria > Pseudomonadota > Gammaproteobacteria > Acidiferrobacterales > Acidiferrobacteraceae > Acidiferrobacter. The sequence continues at coordinate 138 of JAKBUS010000090.1, forward strand.
CCCACAATTCCACGACCCCGAGGCCGAGCGAGAGGCCCAGACCTATGAATTTCCCGTGCCGAGCCGCGAGGCCGTCATGGCCTATCTCGGGTCGCAGGATGAGCCGGTGCCGCTACGCCAGCTCCTTGAGGACCTGGGGGTGCGCGGCGAACGGGATGTCGAGTCCTTCGGGCGGCGCCTGCGCGCCATGGAGCGCGACGGCCAGCTTCTGAAGAATCGTCGTGGACGCTATGGTCTGGTACAGCGCATGGATCTCATCCATGGGCGTGTAATCGGCCATGCGGATGGCTTTGGATTCCTGGCGCGCGAGGATGGCAATGACGATCTGTTCATCCCGGCGCGCGAAATGCGCAAGGTCCTGCACGGCGACCGGGTGGTGGCCCATGTGGGCAGTCTCGACGCCCGCGGACGCGGCGAATGCCTGATCGTGGAGGTGCTGGAGCGGGCCCAAAAAGAGGTCGTGGGCCGTTACCGCGAGGAGCGCGGGGTGGCGTTCGTAACCCCCGATGATCGCCGTATCGGGCGCGATATCATGATCGGCGCTGACTCCGGGGCGATGACCGCTCGCGTAGGCGAGATCGTGGTGTGCGAGATACTCGAACAGCCGACCGCGAAGACCCCGCCTCTCGGGCGCATCATCGAGGTGCTCGGCGATCGCGACGCCCCAGGGATGGAGATCGCGATTGCGCTGCGCAAATATGATCTCCCGCATGAGTTCGGCCAGGCCGTGCAAGACCAGGTGGCCGATCTTGCGCCCACCATAGACGAGGCGGAAGCAGCGCGTCGCGAAGACCTGCGCGAGCTGCCGCTTGTCACCATTGACGGGGAGGACGCGCGCGATTTCGACGATGCCGTCTATTGCGAGAAGAACCGCGGGGGCTGGCGACTCGTGGTCGCGATCGCCGATGTGTCGTACTACGTGAAACCCGGCACCGCGCTCGACGAGGAGGCCCTGGCGCGCGGGAATTCGGTCTATTTCCCCAAGGCCGTGATCCCCATGCTCCCCGAGGTGCTGTCAAACGGCCTGTGCTCACTGAATCCCGATGTCGACCGGCTCTGCATGGCCTGCGAAATCCAGCTGGACCGACACGGCAAGTTCAAGAAATACCGCTTTTTCGAGGCCGTCATGCGCTCGCGCGCGCGTCTCACCTATACGGAGGTCGCCTCCCTCCTTGCAGACGGCGCGCAGCCTGCACCGCACCGCGCACCGCTCATGCCGCCCCTGGAGGCCCTGTACGGGCTTTACCAGGTCCTGCACGCCGCCCGCGCGAAACGCGGGTCCGTCGACTTCGAGCTGCCCGAGACGCGCATCGTGTTCGACGCCAACCGTAAGATCGAACGCATAGAACCGCTCGTGCGCAATGATGCCCACAAGCTCATCGAGGAATGCATGCTGGCGGCCAATGTCTGCGCCGCGCAATTTCTTATCGATCAGGGCGTGCCGGCGCTTTTCCGCGTGCATGCCGGACCGACGCCCCAGAAGTTGAAGGATCTGCGCGTCATGTTGTTCGAGATGGGGCTCGATCTGGGCGGTGGCGACAAGCCGAGCGGGAAGGATTACGCGGCCCTGCTCGCAAAGGCCCCGCCCGGACCCGAGGGCCGACTCCTGCAGACGCTGCTCTTGCGCAGCCTGAGCCAGGCGATGTACGGCCCCGAGGACATCGGCCACTTCGCCCTAGGCTATGAGCATTACACCCATTTCACTTCGCCGATCCGTCGCTACCCGGACCTCGTCGTGCACCGCGCCATCAAGGACGCGCTTGGAAAGGCGCCGGCGCGCGCCCCGAACATGTCGATGAAGGCCCTTGGCGAACACTGCTCGCTCACCGAACGGCGCGCCGATGACGCCACGCGCGACGTGATCCGCTCGCTGAAGACCGAATACATGGCCGATAAGGTCGGACAGGAGTTCGACGCGGTGGTGAGCGGGGTGATGGCCTTCGGGCTATTCGTCGAGCTCGCCGACATTTACGTCGACGGCCTGGTGCATGTGTCCTCGCTCGGCCATGACTACTATCACTTCGATCCCGCCCACCACCGCATGGTCGGGGAGCGCACCGGCCAGCACTACCGGCTCGGCGACGCCGTGCGCGTGCGGTTGCTGCGCGTCGACATAGATGATGGCAAGCTTGACTTCGAGATTGTCGCGCAGGCCGCGGAGAAGGCGGCGCGTCCCGATGGCACCCCGCGTCCCAAGCGGCGGCGCCGGTCGCGCCGTGGCTGACGACAGCGCCGGAGCGGAGCTGATCGCGGGCCCGCACGCGGTATCGGCAGCCCTGAAGGCCCATCCCGATACCGTTGATTGCGTATGGATCGCCAAGGAGCGATCCGACGACCGCGTGCAAGGCATCGTGGCCTTGGCGCGCGCGGCGCACGTGCTGGTGCGCCAGAGCCCGCGAACGGCCCTCGACCGCATGGCCCCGGGGCTCGCGCACCAAGGGGTGCTGGCGCGCCGCCGACAGGTGGAGCGCCCGCGCGAAGAGGACCTGGTGGCCCATCTCGGGCGCCTGGCACAGCCCCTGGTGCTGGTCTTGGACGGGGTACAGGATCCACACAACCTTGGGGCGTGCCTGCGCAGCGCGGAGGCTGCGGGGGTCGATCTCGTGATCGTGCCGCGGCATGCCCGCGCGCCGCTGTCGGCCACGGCCTTGCGCGCGGCGTGCGGGGCCGCCGAGCGCCTGCCGCTCTACGAAGTGGCCAATCTCGCGCGCACCTTGCGCGCGCTGAAAGAGGCGGGATTGTGGGTGGTGGGCGCGGCCGCCGACGCGCCGGCCTCCCTGCACGACGCCCCGCCACCGGCACCCACCGCCTGGGTCTTGGGCGGGGAGGGGTCGGGATTGCGGCGCCTGACCCGGGAGGCCTGCGATGTGCTGGTACGCATCCCCATGCACGGGCACACCGAGAGCCTGAACGTCTCCGTGGCCACCGGACTGTGCCTATATGAAAGCGTACGCGCACGGGCCGCCGCCCAGAGCCGCGCTGCGGAAATTGCGTTGCCCCCCATAAATCACTAGAATGGCGCCCGCACCTTGCCTGTGGCACTGGGTCACAGGCTTTACAGCCATAAGGGGCCATCATGCGTCATTACGAAATCGTATTCCTGGTCCATCCGGACCAGAGCGAGCAGGTACCCGCCATGATCGAGCGCTACCGCTCGCTCATAGAAGGCGGCGACGGCCGCATCCACAGACTCGAGGATTGGGGCCGGCGCCAGCTTGCCTATCCGATCAATAAGGTCCACAAGGCCCACTACGTGCTCATGAACATCGAATGCTCGCCGGCGATCCTAGCCGAGCTCGAGACCGCATTCAAATTCAATGACGCCGTAATCCGGACACTAACGCTTGCGCGTGACGAGGCGGTCACCGCGCCGTCACCGCTGGCCAAGGAAAATCAGGACGCAGCGCCGGCACGACCGGTCCGGGCGCGCGCCGACGAAGATGGGGCCGAGCGGGACACCGCCGAGACCTCGGTCTAAAGGGGAGAATCCATGTCGCGCTTTTTTCGCCGTAAGAAGTTCTGCAAGTTTACCGCCGAAGGTACTGTCGAGATCGATTACAAGGACCTCGCGACCCTGAAGGCCTATATCACCGAGACCGGCAAGATCATCCCGAGCCGGAATACCGGCACCAAGGCCCGCTACCAGCGTCAGCTCGCACGTGCCGTGAAGCTCGCCCGGCATCTCGCGCTTTTGCCGTATAGCGACGCGCACAACTAAGGAACGCGCCCATGCAGATCATTCTCCTTGAAAAAATCCGGAATCTCGGCGACCTTGGCGATCAGGTGACCGTGAAGCCCGGTTTCGGGCGCAACTTCCTGATCCCTAAGGGCAAGGCGGTGCGTGCCACCCCCGAGAACAAGGCGCGCTTCGAGTCCGAACGCGCGGAACGCGAGCGGCGCCAGCAGGAACATCTGGCGGCCGCGCGGGCGCGTGCCGAACGGTTGAGCGGAATCACCATACAGCTGGTCCGCAAGGCCGGGGATGAGGACCGCATCTTCGGGTCGGTGGGGACGTCCGATATCGCCGAGGCCATAGTCGCCGCCGGTTTCGAGATCACCAAGGCCGAGATCGAGCTACCCAATGGACCATTGAAGACCGTGGGGGATCACGAGCTGCAGGTGAGCCTGCATCCCGAGGTGACGGCCACCATCATCGTTTCGGTCGTCGCGGAATCCTAGGGTCGGCGGCCACGGTCGCCGGGGGGGGATAAACCATGACCGATAAGACCGCGGGCGCTCCGCGCATCCGCGGCGGTGTGGAACCGCGGGTGCGTGCCGCCCCGCAATCCCTGGAGGCCGAACAGGCGGTCTTGGGCGGGCTGTTGCTCGACGCCGGGGCGTGGGATCGTATCGCCGATCGCATCTCCGAGGTCGATTTCTACCGGCGCGAGCACCAGACTATCTTCGCGGCTGTCGCCGGCCTTCACGAAGACGGGCGGCCGGTCGATATCGTGACCGTGAGCGAGCGTCTCGGGGCCGGCCCCCTGGAGGCGGTGGGCGGGCTTGGCTACCTTGGGGCGCTGGCGGAAAACACCCCTAGCGCCAACAATATCCAGGCCTATGCCGACATCGTGCGCGAACGCGCCCTGGTGCGGCGCCTGATCGAGGTCGTCAACGATATCGGCGACAAGGCCTACCAGCCGGAGGGCCGCAGCGCCATAGAGTTGCTCGACTACGCCGAGCGCGGGGTATTCGCGATCACCGAGAGCGGCAATCGCCGCGGGGGCTTTCGGCCCCTGAAGACGCTTTTGACCGCCGCGGTCGACCGCATCGATACCCTGTTTCGTTCGAACTCTACGATCACCGGTGTGGCTACCGGGTTTAGCGATCTCGACAATATGACCTCGGGCCTCCAACCCGGTGATCTCGTGATCGTGGCCGGGCGCCCGTCGATGGGCAAGACCGCCTTTGCGCTCAATGTCGCCGAGAATGCCGCCGTCGGCCTGAAACTCCCGGTGGCGATCTTTAGCCTGGAAATGCCGGGCGAACAACTGGCCATGCGTCTCATGTCGTCGTTGGGGCGCATCAACGCCCATAGACTGCGCACGGGCAAGCTCGAGGATGAAGACTGGCCACGACTGACATCGGCGGTGGGCATGCTGGCGGAGGCCTCGGTGTACATTGATGACACCCCGGCGCTCACCCCCATGGAGTTGCGCGCGCGTTCCCGGCGACTGATGCGGGAACACGGCCTGGGGCTCATCGTGGTCGACTACCTTCAGCTCATGCAGGCCTCCGAAAGCACCGAAAACCGGGCCACGGAAATATCTGGAATTACTCGGTCTCTCAAGAGCTTGGCTAAGGAACTTAATGTTCCTTTGATAGCCTTGTCGCAGCTCAATCGATCCCTGGAACAGCGCCCCAACAAGCGCCCGGTGATGTCCGATCTGCGCGAATCCGGGGCCATCGAGCAGGATGCCGACGTCATCTTCTTCATCTACCGCGATGAGGTCTACAACGAGGAGAGCGAGGACAAGGGCACGGCCGAGATCATCATCGGTAAACAGCGCAACGGCCCGATCGGAAAGGCCCGGCTCACCTATCTCGGCGAGTACACGCGTTTCGAAAATCACGCCGACGCCCATGCCTACGATGGATCCTATGCATGAGGCCGGCATGTGCCTCGCTGGACGCCTCGGCCCTTCGCCATAATCTTGCCGAGGTACGGGCCCTGAGCGGGGCGCGGGTCATGGCCATAGTCAAGGCCAATGGCTATGGGCATGGCCTTACATGGGTGGCCAAGACCCTCGCCGAGGCCGACGCCTTCGGCGTGGCGAGCCTGGAGGAGGGGCGGGAGCTGCGTGAGTCCGGCATCCGTCAGGAGATCTGCCTGCTGGAGGGATTTTTCGATGCCAGCGAAATCCCCGTGATCCTGCGCGAGCATCTGACGCCGGTCATCCATGACCACTATCAGGTCGAGGCCTTGAAGGGCGTGCGCGGCGCGGGGCGCTGCGACGTGTGGATCAAGGTCGACACCGGCATGCATCGGCTTGGCTTCGAGCCCGCCGAGGTACCCGCAGTGATGGCCGAGCTCGCGGCCTTGCCGTGTATCGCGCGGCAAGGCCTGCTGTCGCATCTGGCGTGCGCGGAGGACGCCGATTCGGCGGCCACGCGGGGCCAGATCGAGCGCTTCGAAGGCCTTGCGTTGCCGGGCCTTAGGCGCAGCCTTGCCAATTCCGCGGGGATCATGCAGTGGCCCGCGGCGCATACCGACTGGGTACGGCCGGGCCTCATGCTGTATGGGGCCTCGCCGCTCGCCGCGAATACCCCGGCGCCGGCCCGCCTGAAGCCGGTCATGACCCTGCGCAGCCGCCTAATCAGCGTCCGCAACCGCCACAAGGGGGACGCAATCGGTTATGGCGGCGTGTATCGTTGCCCTCAGGACATGCCGGTGGGGGTCGTGGGCGTGGGCTACGGCGACGGCTATCCCCGCGAATTCCAGACAACCGTGTCGGTGCTCGTGCGCGGTCAGCGCTCGCCGGTCATAGATCGGA
>JAKBUS010000091.1 GCA_021841585.1 Pseudomonadota bacterium
GGCCTTCAGGCCCTTGGGACCGCCTTCCGCGACCTTGCCCAAAAGCAGGTTCTCGATGCGCCCGAAGGCATCGTTCTCGACGATCCGATACTGGTCGTTCAAGTCCTTGCGGATGCCGACCAGCGCCTGCTCCTCGTTCTGGCGCGCGCGTGCATCCTTCTCGACGCCGTCACGGGTGAATACCTGCACGTCAATGACGGTTCCCGACATGCCCGAAGGCAGCCGCAGGGAACTATCCTTCACGTCGGAGGCCTTTTCCCCGAAGATCGCGCGCAGCAACTTCTCTTCGGGCGTGAGCTGCGTCTCGCCCTTGGGTGTGACCTTGCCCACGAGGATGTCGCCCGGATTCACCTCGGCACCGATATAGATGATTCCCGACTCATCTAGCTTCGACAACGCGCCCTCGCCCACGTTCGGGATATCGCGCGTGATCTCCTCGGGGCCGAGCTTCGTGTCGCGTGATACGGTCGAGAGCTCCTCTATGTGAATGGTCGTGAACGTATCGTCCTCGACCACGCGCTCGGATATCAGGATCGAATCCTCGAAGTTGTATCCGTTCCAAGGCATGAACGCGATCAGAACGTTACGCCCGAGCGCGAGCTCCCCCATATCGGTGGACGGTCCGTCGGCCAATACGTCGCCCTTGGCGATCATGTCGCCTACGCGCACCAGCGGCTTCTGGTTGATGTTCGTGTTCTGGTTCGAGCGCGTGTACTTGATGAGGTTATAGATGTCGACGCCCGCCTTGTCGGTCTCGGTCTCCTCGTCATTGACGCGCACCACGATGCGGCTCGCGTCCACCGAGTCCACGCGCCCGCCGCGCCGAGCCGTGACGGCAACGCCTGAGTCCACCGCCACGGTCCGTTCCATGCCGGTCCCGACAAGTGGCTTCTCGGACCGCAGCGTCGGCACCGCTTGGCGCTGCATGTTCGATCCCATGAGCGCGCGGTTCGCGTCGTCGTGCTCAAGAAACGGGATGAGCGAAGCGGCAACGGACACAATCTGCGCCGGCGCCACGTCGATATAGTCGACCTTCGATACCGCGGAGAGCGTGAACTCGTTGCGGTGACGGCACGACACCATCTCGTCTGTCAGGTTTCCTTCGGCATCGACCGCGGCGTTGGCCTGGGCGATGATGAACTTCCCTTCCTCGATCGCCGACAGGTATTCGATCTTGTCGGTCACGCGGCCATCGACCACCTTGCGGTAGGGTGTCTCGAGAAAACCGTACTCGTTGGTGCGCGCATAGACCGCGAGCGAGTTGATAAGCCCGATGTTCGGACCTTCCGGCGTCTCGATCGGGCACACCCGGCCGTAATGCGTCGGATGCACGTCGCGCACCTCGAAGCCCGCGCGTTCGCGCGTAAGTCCGCCTGGTCCCAGCGCCGACACGCGCCGCTTGTGCGTCACCTCGGACAACGGATTGGTCTGATCCATGAACTGCGAGAGCTGGCTCGACCCGAAGAACTCCTTGATGACCGCCGATACCGGCTTGGCGTTGATGAGCTCCTGCGGCATCAGATTCTCGGACTCGGCCAGACTCAGCCGCTCCTTGACCGCACGCTCGACACGCACGAGTCCGATCCGGAACTGGTTCTCGGCAAGCTCGCCCACGGAGCGCACACGACGGTTACCGAGATGGTCGATATCGTCGATCTCGCCCTGGCCGTTCTTCAGGCCGATCAGCACCTTCATGACATCGATGATGTCGTCGCGACTCAGGATGCCCGGACCCTCGTCGCTACCGCGCCCGAGGCGGCGGTTGAACTTCATGCGACCGACGGCCGACAGATCGTAGCGGTCGAGGCTGAAAAACAGACTCGAAAAAAGGTTCTGCGCGGCCTCCTTGGTCGGCGGCTCGCCGGGGCGCATCATGCGATAGATCTCGATCTGCGCCTCCATGGCATCGCGCGTCGAATCGATCCGCAGCGTGTCGGATATATATGACCCGCGATCGAGTTCGTTTGTGTAGAGCGTGCGGATCTCGGCAATTCCGGCCTTCATGAACTTCTGGATCAGGTCCGCCGTCACCACCTCGTTGGCCTGGGCGATGAGCTCGCCCGTGGCGGCATCGATGACGTCCTCGCCGAGCGGGCGCCCCGCCAGGAACGCCACGACGTTTTCCGGTGGAATGGCAAGCTCCGTCATCTTGGCCTTGTCGAGCTCGCGCACATGGCGCGCGGTGATACGCTGGTCCTTCTTCACGATCACGTCACCCGCGGGCGACGTGATATCAAAATCGGCCTGCTCTCCGCGCAGCCTCTGCGCGATCAGCTTTAGGCGCACGTTGCCGTCGGACAGCACGAACGTGTCCATCTCGAAAAAGGTCTGCAGGATATCCTGGCCGGTCATGCCGAGCGCGCGCAGAAGGGTTGTCGACGGCAGCTTGCGGCGCCGATCGATGCGCACATACAGGAAGTCCTTAGGGTCGAACTCGAAATCGAGCCACGAACCACGATAGGGGATGATGCGCGCGGAGAACAACAGCTTCCCGGATGAATGGGTCTTGCCGTAATCGTGATCGAAGAACACGCCCGGCGACCTATGCAGCTGGGAGACAATGACGCGCTCGGTGCCGTTGATGATGAAGGTCCCGTTCTCGGTCATGAGCGGGATCTCGCCGAGATAGACCTCCTGCTCCTTGATGTCGCGAACCGACTTGGCGCCGGTCGTCTCATCCTTCGAAAACACCACGAGACGCAAAAGCACGCGTAGCGGGGCGGCATAGATAAGGCCGCGCTGCTGGCATTCCTTGACATCGAACAAGGGTGTCCCAAGCCGATAGCTCACGAACTCGAGGGCTGCCGTGCCGTTGTAGGACTCGATCGGAAACACGGACTTGAACGCCGCCTGCAACCCCTGATCGATGCGCTGCGTGCGCTCGACCTCGGCCTGCAAAAACCCCTGATACGACTCTTTCTGCGTCGCGAGCAGATACGGAACTTGCAAGAGGCTCGGGCGCTTGCCGAAGCTCTTGCGGATGCGCTTTTTCTCGGTGAATGAATAGCTCATAGGTTCCTCAGCTCTGGATATCCGGATGAATCCGAACGATAAACAAAGACGGACAGGCCGGTTCTCACCAGCCTGTCCCGACGATCACCCTCTCGTCACCGCTATTTTCTGGGGCAATCAGCCACCCTTACTTCAGGTCGACCTTGGCGCCAGCCTCTTCCAGCTGCTTCTTCATGCTCTGTGCATCCGCCTTCGCCACCGCTTCCTTCACCGTCGCGGGCGCCGACTCGACCAGATCCTTCGCTTCCTTCAGGCCCAGATTGGTGATCGCGCGCACCGCCTTGATGACGCCGACCTTGTTGTCCCCAATCGCGGCCAGCACGACGTCGAAGCTGTCCTTCTCGACCGCCGCGGCGGCCCCCGCTGCAGCACCGCCCGGCGCCGCAACCGCGACCGTGGCCGCCGCCGCCGACACGCCGAACTTATCTTCCATTTCCTTGATCAGCGCCGACAGGTCGAGAACCGACATGTTCGCAATTGCGTCCAGGATTTCTGCCTTCGATACTGCCATGATGCTATCTCCTCGAAAATGAACTTGACCTTTAAAGCCTTGAAAACGCGAAGTTACTGCGCCTTATCGCGTATTGCCGCCAGCGTCCGCACGAAGCGTGCCGGCACCTCGTTCAAGGTGCGCACGAACTGCGCGACCGGTGCCTGCATGGTGCGCATAAGAGTCGCCAGCAAGACCTCGCGGCTCGGCAGCAGCGCCAACGCCTGCAGCTGTTCACCCGTCATGAGCGCCCCATCCATGGCGCCGACCTTGATCACGAGCTTGTCATTTGCGCGCGCAAACTCGCTCAAGACCTTGGCGACCGCTACCGGATCGGATGACGCCGCGAATGCCAATGGCCCCTTCAAATGGCCATCGAGGCACGCAAACGCAGTGTTTGCCACTACCCGCCGCACCAGCGTGTTCTTGACGACCTTGACGTAGACGCCGGCCTTGCGCGCCTCGGCGCGCAGGCTCGTCATCTGCGCCACGGTCAACCCGCGGTACTCGGCGACCACCGCCGCTTCGGCCCCGGCAATGGCGGCTGACACCTCGGCTACGACTGCCTTCTTTTGCTCAAGATTGAGACTCAACGAATCACCTCCTTCGCTCCCTCGGCCCGAGGGACCGGTGATCCGCGGCTTTAAAGGCCCCGGACACCATCTGCGCCGGCAAAATTAAGCGTTTCCGCGCCGGCGGTCTTTGATTGCTGCCCATATTCGGGACAGTCCAGCCCTGCCTTACTGTGGCAGGGATCCCTGGTCGACGCGCACACCCGGACCCATGGTCGCAGACAAGGTGACGCGTTTGACATAAATGCCCTTGGCGGCGGTCGGCTTGGCCTTCTGCAACGCCGTGATCAGCGCCAGGAAGTTCTCCTTCAGGGCCTCTTCCGTGAACGACGCCTTGCCGATCGCGCAATGCACGATACCCGCCTTGTCGGCGCGATACTGCACCTGACCCGCCTTGGCGTTCTCCACGGCCTTAGCGGCATTGGGAGTCACGGTGCCGACCTTGGGGTTCGGCATGAGGCCGCGCGGGCCCAGGATCTGGCCCAATTGACCGACGATGCGCATGGCCTCGGGGGTCGCTATCACCACATCGAAATCCAGATTGCCCGCCTTGATCTGATCGGCTAGGTCCTGGAAGCCCACCACGTCGGCGCCGGCCTTGCGCGCCGCGGCGGCCGCCTCACCTTCCGCAAACACCGCCACGCGCACGCTCTTGCCCGTGCCGCGCGGCATGACCGCGGATCCACGCACGTTCTGATCGGACTTGCGCGGGTCGATGCCGAGATTCACCGCCACCTCGACCGCCTCATCGAATTTCGCGCTCGCGGTCTTCTTCACGACCGCCAGGGCCTCGTCGAGGCCATAGAGCCGCGTGCGGTCGACGAGCGGGCGCAGGGCCCGCAGGCGCTTGCCGCCTTTCACGATCTCAGCCATCAGACGCCCTCCGTTTCCAGACCCATGCTGCGCGCGCTGCCCGCTATCAGGCGCACGGCGGCCTCGAGATCCGTGGTGTTGAGATCCGGCATCTTGAGGCGCGCAATCTCCTCGAGCTGCGCGCGGCTCACCCGGCCAACCTTGTCGGTATGCGGGGTCTTGCTGCCGCTTGTGATGCCCGCGGCCTTCTTCAGCAAAGTACTCGCCGGCGGCGTCTTGGTGACGAAGGTAAAGCTCTTGTCGCTATACGCGGTTATGACCACCGGAATCGGCAGCCCCTCCTCCATGCCCTGGGTGCGGGCATTGAAGGCCTTGCAGAACTCCATGATGTTCAGTCCGCGCTGACCCAGTGCGGGTCCGATCGGCGGCCCGGGGGTCGCCTTCGTCGCCGGCACCTGCAACTTGATGTAGGCGTCGATCTTCTTTGCCATGTAGGCTCCTCGTGGGGTTCAAGCGCCTTGCGGCTCCCCCGTTTATGTGCGCGATTGGGCGCTACTACGCCTTCTCGACTTGACTGAAATCCAGCTCAACCGGGGTCTGGCGACCGAAGATCGATACCGAGACCTTGAGCTTGCTCTTTTCGTAATTGACGTCTTCGACGGTGCCGTTGAAGTCCAGGAAGGGCCCGTCTATGACGCGCACCTGCTCGCCACTGGTAAACGAAAACTTCGGCCGCGGCTTCTCCGCGCCGTCTTGTACCTGGCGCAGGATCATCTCGGCCTCTTTGTCGCTGATGGGGGTGGGCTTGGTGCCCGAGCCGCCGATAAAGCCGCTGACCTTGGGGACTGCCTTGACGAGATGCCACGATTCGTCGGTCATCTCCATGCGCACAAGCACATAGCCGGGGAAAAATTTCCGCTCGCTGGTGCGGCGCTGGCCGCTCTTCATCTCTACGACCTCTTCGGTCGGTACGAGAATCTCCCCGAACAGATCCTGCATGCCGGCGCGCGCAATGTGCTCCTTCAAGGTCTTCTCGACGCTCTTCTCGAATCCCGAGAACGCGTGCACGACATACCACCGCATCGTCATCGGATCACGACCTCCCGGTTAACATACTGACACCCTTGATCAAGCCCAGGTCCACGACCCACAAAAACAGCGCGACCAGGAGCACGAGCACGATAACCACCAGCGTCGTTTGCACCGTTTCCTTGCGCGTGGGCCATACCACCTTGCTCAACTCGACCCGCGCCTCTTTGACAAACGTCCATGCCGAACGTCCCGTGGGCGTCTGCATGACCGCTGCCGTCGCCAACGCCAGGCCCGCCAACAACGCCACGACACGCCACAACTCGGGCTCGTTTGCGAGCATGTAGTAACCGACGACGCCGGCCGCCAGCAACATCATGGCCGCGGTCAGCTTTAGCTTATCCACCATTACTACCCACACACCTTAAAGAACGGATGGCAGGCCAGGAGGGAATCGAACCCCCAACCTTCGGTTTTGGAGACCGACGCTCTGCCAATTGAGCTACTGGCCTAAACTCGAACCGCCGAAGACCTTGAAGTGCTACTCAAGTATCTTCGACACCACGCCCGCACCCACCGTACGGCCGCCCTCACGGATGGCGAACCGCAGGCCTTCCTCCATGGCGATCGGACTGATGAGCTTGATCGTGAGCCGGACGTTGTCACCG
>JAKBUS010000092.1 GCA_021841585.1 Pseudomonadota bacterium
GGAATTCGAGGGCAAGGTCATCCTCATAGAAGGCTACGACCTCGCGCTCGCCCGCAGGCTCGTGACCGGCGTGGATGTCTGGCTCAATACCCCGGAGTATCCCATGGAGGCAAGCGGCACATCGGGACAAAAGGCCGCCATCAACGGCGTCGTGAACCTAAGCGTCCTCGATGGCTGGTGGGGCGAGGGGTATGCCGGTGATAACGGCTGGGGCATCTGTCCGCACAAGGGCGTGATCGACAACGACCGACGCGCCTCTGAGGAGAGCGCGGAGGTCCTCGATATCCTGGAACATCAGGTCGTGCCCCTATACTTCAATGCCGCCGAGCACGGCTATTCGCGATCCTGGATCGCCATGTCCAAGGCCGCGATGCGGCGCGCCATGCCGGTCTTCAATGCCGAACGCATGGTGCTCGAATACGCCCGTGACTATTACCGCAAGGCCGCCGACCATGCCCGGCGACTCGCGGCCGACGAGGCCGCGGGAGGGCGCGCGCTGGCGCGCTGGAAGCAGCAAGCGAGCGGCGCTTGGCCCGGGGTGCGCATCGAACCCGGCCCCGACATCCCCGAGGCCATCAAGGTCGGCGAACCCCTGCATCTCACCGTGCTCATCCACGGCAACGGCCTGCGCCCAGACGACCTCATCGTCGAATGCCTGTTCGAGTCCTGCGACGACATGGGCGAGCCGCTGCTGCGCGATCAAGCGGCGTTTAGCGCTGACGGCGTCGATGACGAGGGACGCCTGGTCTTTCGTCTCAACCATGAGCCGCGGACACCGGGATTCCAGACGCTGCGTATCCGCGCCTACCCCTACCATGCCCTGCTCGCCCATCGTTTCGAGCTAGGTTGCATGGCGTGGTTATGAACGCGGGCCTATTCGGGCCGTGCTTCACAGTCAGGAGGGCGTGAGCCAGCGATAGAGCGTGCGCCGCTCGATTCCGAGGATGCGCGCCGCCGCCCGCTTATTGCCGCGCACGCGCCGCAGGACCTCGCGCACATAGGCACGCTTGCGTTCCTCCAGGGTCACGAGATCGCCGGTACCCGCAGGCTCGGGCAGCGCCGCGCGCGCCGACGCACCCTGCCCCCGGCCACCGGGCCGGCGGACGCGTTCGGGCAGATCCAAGGCGCCGATGCGCGGGCCGCGCGCAAACACCGCCGCCGACTGGATGATATTGCGAAGCTCGCGGACATTGCCCGGAAAGGCGTAGCCGTGAAGCAAGCACAAGGCCTCGGTCTCGAAACCGTCTACGGCGCTCCCCATATCGGCGCGGCACGCATGCAGGAAGTGCCGCGCCAAGACCGTGATGTCATCACAGCGGCCGGCGAGACCCGGCAGGCTCACGGCCAACACATCGAGGCGATACAAAAGGTCGTCGCGAAAACGCCCCTGCTCGACCGCAAGCGCGAGGTTTCTATGGGTGGCGGCGACGATCCGGACATCGACCTGGTGCTCGCGCACCGCCCCCACCGGCCGCATCCACCCGCCCTCCAGGACGCGCAGAAGCTTGGCCTGGGCGCGCAGAGGCATCTCCCCGATCTCGTCTAGGAATAAGGTCCCGCCGTGGGCGGCGGCAAAAAGCCCCTCGCGGCTGCGATTCGCGCCGCTGAAGGCCCCGGCGGTATAGCCAAAGAATTCACTTTCCCACAAAGACTCGGGTACGCCGCCGCAATTGACGGCCACGAACGGGCCATCGCGGCGCGCGCTCTCACCATGAATCGCCCGTGCCGCAAGCTCCTTGCCAGTGCCGCTCGGCCCGCTTAGAAGCACCGGCCCATCGACACGCGCGGCGCGCACCAGACGCTCGATCAGTACACGCATGTCCGCGCCGCACCCAAGCATTCCGTGAAACCGCACGACATCGGGTGCCAGAAATGGCGCCTGGGGCGGACGCGCGGCAGACAACATTAGCGCCTCGTGGGCGCGAACCACGGCCGCCGACAAGGCCGCGCCCTCGACATGGCGGGGCGCGTAAAGATCCTTGTCGCCCGGCGCCGGCGCTTCGAGCCGCGGCGAGAGCATCATGAACGCCGGCGGCCTTTCCGCGGCGCGTATCCCCGCGCACAGGGCCATACTGCCGACCTCCCACTGCAGGCCGCTCACCACCAGGTCTGCCGGCCAGCGCGGCAGGAGCGCCAAGGCATCACGGGCGCTTGCCACCGTCTGCACCACGGCCCCGGCGTCCGACAGATCTTCCTTCAGCCGCGTACGCGCGACGTCGCTATCGTCCACTATCAAGATCTTCGATCCTTGCATGCCTCCCCCTTTCGACCTAACGAGCCTAGGCTGTGGCCCATCGCCCCGGTATTTCCACCGCATGTGTCGTTTCGACACATGCGCACCGGAAGGCACCGGGCAAAGCGACCGCCGCGCCCCCGCGCCATAACGCGCTTTTGTCTCCCGGACGGCCGGCGGGGCGGCTGGCACGGGCATTGCACTTTCTGAGCGAGCCAATCAATCGAGGAAAGACATCACGATGGAGTCATCCCGAACCGCCCTGCGACTCGCCCTGACGACCGCGATCACACTCGCCTCCGCAAGCGCATTTGCCGCCACCCAGGCCCCCGGCACCGCCGCGCAGATGCCGCCGCCACCGGCGGCGGCCACGGCCATGCCGCGCATCGGCCATACGACCTTGAAGCATTTCGTGACCGCCATTCGTCATGTGTCGCAGATCCGCGCCACATACGCCAAAAAGTTGCAGGCGATGAAGGGGCAACCGGGCGCGGCCCGCGGGATCCAGGTACGCGCGCAGCAGTCCATGATCGCCGCCATCAAGGGGCAGCACCTCACCCTGCCGCAATATAACAACCTCGTCCGGCAGGTCGACGCCGACCCCACGCTGCGGGCCCGCGTCCTGCACATGCTGCGCCAGTAGTAACCACAAGGCCGCGGCGCCCCCCGGGGCGCCCCGACCCTTCTTTCCCGCCTCCTGGCCCGCGCCGCCTCCTGGCCACGGGTGCACCCGCGCAACTGATGCCCGCTTCCTTCAATCCGATGGCGCGGAAACCCCGGTCCTGGGCGCCGTCACCCCCTCTCCCAAGGCCCGCGCCATGCGCGCGGCCGGTCGTTCCAGCCAGCGGTAGGCGATATCGGCCGTCAATAGAGTGGCCACGAAGGTGCCCGCGAGCAAGGGCGCAAGACCGATCCGTCCATAGAACAGGTGGAGCGCGGCCAACAGCACGAGCGGGTGAAAGAGATAGAGGCTGTAAGATATGCGCCCGAGATACTGGAAGAGGCGGTGGTCGAGAAGCGCCTTGACGGCGGGTTCATAGGCGATCACCACGAGCCCCAGGGCAGCCCCCATCATGGTCGGCCAATCGTGGACCAGCATGCGGTGATCACCCAGGGCCGCCAGGGTGCGCGATCCGTAAAAATAGAGCGCGAAGGCCAGCACCCCAAGGACGAGTCGCCGCCACGATGACAGCGCGAGGTAGTGTCTTTTCACCGCATCCCTGTGGCAGGCGAGCAGGGCGCCCAAGGCAAACGGCGCGAGGTAGTAGACCGTATCGCTATAGGCGGTAAGCCCTCCGCCCATGACTGTCGCCGCCCACGTCCCGCCGGCCGCCGCTGCCGCGCCGCGCACGAAGATGGTCGCGACCGCCAGGGCCGCAAAGGGCAGCCAGGCCACGGTCCACGCCGATCGCCTCACCCACAGGACGATGAGCGGAAAGATGAGCGAGACCCGCATCTCCTGCACGAGCGTCCAGATCGTGAAGTCGTAGCGATCCGAATTGAAGGCATCCACGAAACCGGCGTGCTCCCAGAGCGAGCTGGCATTCGGCGACCAGGACCAGAACTTGTTGATCCACGGACCCAGCCCGGGCAAGGGTCCGGTATACAGGAAGGCGGCGCCCAAGATGCCGAGGATCACCGCCCCGGCGTAGGGCAGATAAAGCCGCACGACGCGCTTTTTGAGATAGGCGCCATAGCTCAGGCCACCACGCTCCCACATGACATACAACACATAGCCGCTCAATACAAAAAAGAAGATCACCGCCGCACGGCCCGCCCAGGCCAAGCCAAGCGGGGTATAAGACCACCATTGCAGGGTATGATAAGCATGCGCATAGCGGCGGCGGCCGGCGTCAGCCAAGACTAGCACATAGTGCGACAAGACCACCGAGACGGCCGCGAGACCGCGCGTGGCATCCAGTGATCTTACCCGCCCATCCGCCACACAAAATCTCCCGCGCCATACCACGCCCGCCCCGTGCCGGCGCCCATCTCAATGTAGATACCCCTGCGCCTCAACGGTTCCCGCAAGCGGCCCGAGCCATGGCGCGCCGCGACTCAAGACAGCGCGCCTTAATCCGGCATGCGCCCCTTGGGGTAAGTGGCCGTCGGTAGGTCACGGTAAGTGGGCGCTTCCCTACGACCTTGGAGCCCGGAGAGCACCATGAGGGCGAGAGACCTGCCGAACCAGGGGCTCGGCCGGCAACAGGCGCAGGGTCCTTGCAAGTCGCTAGTCGATACGCCGCCTTGTCGGCGGCACGCCCCCATCCGGTCATCGTGGGCGAGCCTCTTGCGTTAAGAGCCGACCCTGCGGCCGGCAATGCCGAAGGCGCAAGCGCGACGGGGGTGTTTTGTCGCGCCACCTCACGGCCTGTGCACAATGGTCGTGACAGCACCCAATCGGTAAGGCCCGGCTCATGTCCGGGTCTATAAATGAGGCGCTGGACCCTGTCGGCCATTCCCGCATAACCGGCGGGGCCCTCAACGCTCAGGCCCGACAAAAGGACCTTATGGGCAAAAGCGGGCCGCCACGCTCGGCGGTGAAGAAACGCGAGAGATGCGATGACTAAGACGGTTGAAGCGACCGATCGTGGTCATTCATGCCGTCGCTTCCGCGATTGCTTCATAAAACTTCGTGAAGCTTCGTGAGCGATTGCCATTGGTCGCCACGATGGCGCCCATAGTCCTTGCCACCTCCACCTTGCGCAACCCGGCCTTGAAATAGCCGCACTCCTGAAGGATGCGTTCGAACGTCTCCCATGTCCCGCCGCGTATCGCATCTGGATCGCGATAACGCGGTTTCTTTCCAAGAGTCGGCGACACCTTGGGGAAAGCGCTGTACACGGCATCCCAATCACCGAAATACCACGCCTCGAGCTCCTCGATCACAACGCGATTCACGACCTGCCATGAGGCGGCCGACGTTGCACGCGTACGCAGGCCCGCCCTGGCTGCCTTGCGTTCCAGTTCATCTTTAAGCACCACACAATCATCGTCATCGCGGTCCACGAGGACGACGATACGCCAGTCGGCAGGTAACCAATTCGCATAACCTTCTAATCGGCCCTGTAACTGCCGGAGCAGGTCCGCCTTGCCTCGAAACGGATGAACTTCAAAGCCGTGTCCCACGGGCAAAACTCGCGGTAAAAAACCCCGCAAAAATGCCTCCATTGACGGCTCCTCGACCAGAAATACGAGGTACGAGCCCGTCATTTCGGCCGCCTTCCGAGCGGGCGCGTGGGCGCCCCCTGGCTCACCAGAGGGTCGCCTACTCCGAGTTGGCCCTCCATCCACAACTGGCCGAGCAATGCGCCGTGAGCGACGAACTCCCGTACACCCAATACATCCGACGCCCGTTGCGTCTCAGTGTATCCGCTCTCATTGCGCCACAACACCCGGGTTTCCTCTGGCCGCAACGCGTCTAAAAAAAATGGCGAGTGCGTCGTGACCAGAAGCTGCGTGCGTTGACTCGCCGTCCGGCACTCCTCGGCCAGTTCCCGCAACAGGCGCGGGTGTAAAAAGTTCTCCGGTTCCTCAATCCCAATGAAGGGGGGCGGTGTTGGGTCGTAAAGCAGTACCAGATACGCCAGCATTTTTAGCGTGCCGTCGGAGGCAAAGCGCGCCAATACCGGCTGACTGAAGGGGGCGTCTTTGATTTGCAATAACAATCGCCCATCGGGCATGGTCTCGGCTAGCACGCGCTCAATGTGTGGCACGCGTCGGCCTAAGGTGCCGAAAATGACTTTTAGCCGATCCGCATGTTGTTCAGCTAGGTATTGAATAACATTGGCCAGGTTATCACCGCTCTTGGTCAGTCGTTCCTGCGGCCCCGCCTCGGGCTGCCCGCGCGCATTATCTGCCGACAAATAAGATACATACCAACCAGTGATAAAATCGCGTAAGGCCGCCACGCGCGGATGTTCGGCGAATTGACCAAGCGCGTTGACGGCCAATAGGTCCGGGGACTTCAGCGCCATATCAATACGCCGGTCTTGCTCATCGGGCATCTCACCACTCACTGCACGACCCTGACCTTCGCGATACTCGAGAAAGCGAAATGGCCTTCCCCGCTGGCCACGTCGCCATTGCAGCCACTCTTCGACCACGACAGGACGGCCATTATGTTCGTCTACGGCCACGTGATAAGTGATGATCGGATAGCCTGGCTCCTTGTACTTGATCTCAATCGACACGGGTCCATTACCGCCACGCGTTTTTAGCTCCCTGGCTCTGCCCCTTTTATCCCAGGCACGCCTCAGACCAAGCTTAAACCCATAGCTCCAG
>JAKBUS010000025.1 GCA_021841585.1 Pseudomonadota bacterium
CCAGTTCAAGATCAGCGGTCGGTGGCGCCGGCACATCCGGGCAATCTTCTTCATGGGTTCGATGCGTGAGCGCAGGGTAGCGGTGCACCAGGCATCCAGGAACTTGCCGGCCCAGGTGGGGGACTGGTAGGTCCAAAGCTGCTGGAAGTCTTCGTTCAGCAGATAGGCCCGAACGCTTTTGAGGTTATAGCGGAGCAACGCCTTCAATCGCCCCTTCTGGGGGGTGGTGAGATTCTCGGAGCGCTTCAAGAGGCACCAACGGCTTTTTTTCAGGACCGGCTCCTGGCCATTGCGGGCCAGCGCCCGGGCCTCCTCGGCGCGTACCTCATCCAAGGCGTCATTCATCTTGGCGACGATGTGAAACCGATCCAAGATGTCGACGGCCTGGGAACAGGGCTCCCGAATGACCCGAATATAGGGCCGCCACATGTCCGAGCAGACGAACTCGATGCCGGCACAGGTCTCGGCCCCCAGCATGGTGAGGAAGCCCGCGAAGGTCGCGCCCCGGCCCGGACGGTATCGATTTCCTGGCGCGCGAGCAGGGGCGGTGGCTCGGTGTGCGCCCGCCAGGCCCGTAGATGCTGCGCGACGGTGGTGAAGCTGCCGGTGCGGAGTATCTGGCGCACGGCCTGGACGGTGACGGTCTGACCGCGATCGTGTCGCGTCCGTAGGTCCTGGAGCTAAGACCGTGCGCGATTATCGCGCCGCAGGCGTTCGCCCTGCCATCGTCTGTCTCTGCGAGAGGCTCTTTCAAGATGCAGTCTCCCACCGTTTCCGCCTAGCCCACGGGTCAAGACGCGAGAGCGTTCGATGTCTGAAGCGGCGCTGACCATACGGTCTTTGAGGCAATCGCGGGCCTGAATCTGCCCAATACATGTATCCATTGCCAGCAAAGGTGGGATTGGTAGCGGCTGCCGGCATGCCGTCGCTCTTCCTCGGAGAGATGTCGGCACGTCCGTCTCGTGCCCGGTCCGAAGTGTTACGATAGGCGCTGTCGCGAGGGGCGGTATTTGTGGGCTACTTTCGAGGATTGGCCAACACCGGCGGTGGGCTACCCTTCGCGCTTGCCGAATCCGCCACGCACACACGAGGAAGCGACCAATCATGGAGAACACCGAACACCCCGACCGTATCGAGCATAGTACGGTAATCCAGGCCTCGCGCGGGCGCATATGGCGCGCGCTTACGAACGCGGAGGAGTTCGGGCGCTGGTTCGGCGCCGATCTGAAGGGCCAGGAGTTTGTGATTGGGCAGCCGGTGCGGGGACCGATCAGCTACCCAGGATATGAACACATGAGTTTCGATGTGACAGTCGAGCGCATCGAGGATATGGAGTTATTCTCCTTTCGCTGGCATCCCTATGCCATCGACTCCGCCGTGGATTACTCGCAGGAGCCGACGACGCTCGTGACCTTCACGCTTGCCAGTGCCCCGCGCAACAGCATTTTGTTGACGGTCGTGGAATCGGGATTCGACCGTGTGCCCGAGCATCGCCGACTGGAGGCTTTCCGCATGAATAGCCGCGCTTGGGAGTACCAAATGAACAATATCGGGCAATACGTCGCCACATACCCTTGAGGGTCGGGCTGCCATTGAGGGTGACGGGGAGCCCGGAAAGTCCCAAGCATCGCGCTTGTCCATCCGGGAAGTCTCCGGCGTAGCAGTAGTTCGGACATGGGCCACCCCCCCATGCGGGGGCAATGCCGACCGGATTCGCCCGGTCGGCATTGCCTTGCCAAAGCACGGAACCAAGCACCGCGGGATGTTGGCGCGGGCTCCCCGGGGCATGCCCATGAACCGTGTCATTCAGTAAGACGCTTACCCGTTTTAGCGGGTTGAGGGTGTCACGGTTTAGGCAGTGGGTGCGCCAATGCCCATTCGTTTGTGCGCATCTGGCGCGCAAGCCGGCGCGCGCGATCCCCGACCTGCCGGGCCCATAGGCTGTCTTGCATATGCAGGGCGCAGGCCTCGTGGTCCCCATGACGGGCCGCCGCCAGGGCCCGATGAAAGCCGCTGAGCCGCCCGATGCCCATGTTGAAGGCCATGTTCACGAACACCGCGTGGCGCACGGTGCCGAGGCTGCGGGCCCATGGCAAGACCCGATCCACGTCGCGCAAGGCGGCCGCGCAATCGGCGCGCAGCATCGTGAGCGCCTGTTCCTTCGTCCAGGTGGTGCCAGGGCGCGCCAGCGTATGGCCATACCCAATGGTCCAGTGCCCGAGCGTGTCCTGGTAGGCGACGAGACGTAGGCCCTCGTCTTCCTTGAGTTGTGCGATCAGCTCATCTGGCACATCGGTGGCCGCCATTCGCCGTCCTCCATGCTGGGCGCCGCTTGTGGGCGTCTTTGTCCATGACGCCGCCCGCCTAGCCTCAAAGACGGCAATGGCGTCTTTGAGGCTAGGCGGGCATCGGCTGTTTGGCCAGGGCGCCAAGGCCGGGAACAAGCGCGATGCCCCCACGGGCACGATGACACCAGGGGCCAGGAGCCCATAACAGCGGTTCGTGCGTGGCGAGCGTGCCCGCGCCCCCCGGGGGGCGCGGTTTGCCCGCCGATGAGGCCGACATGGCGGTAAGCGGCAGCTCGCATTCGCAGGGGCCGACGAGGATGCATGGGCCCAAACGTCGTATTATGGAACGGCGTTGGCGTTCAGTCCGGCGAATGCGCCGCCGTTATCGCTAGAGGTGCTGGTGGCTGCGTAAAACGCAAGCGCGCCAACGCCTTTTAAGATTGTAAGACGGTGTTACAGCGCGATTTGGTTGAAGGGCGGCCGGGGTGTGCCGGTGCCGTTCATCTCCGACGCGCTGCGGCGTAGAACTCCATAGCGGATGGTGGAGATGGCCGGCATCGGCCGCACGGGTCTTTGGTCCTTGAAGCGCACAAATTCGAGCCGCCCCATAGGCTCGCTTACGCGCGCCATGGTACCGCCCATGGCGTGCTCCATTTCCCGTGGCGGCATGCCATGCAAGAGCACCGCGGCGGCCACCAGCGCCGCGCCCAGAAAGCCGGTCTCGATCGCCACCGAGCGCGCGAGGTGCGAGAACGCCCGTTCGTCGGCCTCATGCGCGGGCGCCGGCGTGCCAACGGTTCGCGGCGCGGGCTCCGCGGCGCGGATCCTGGGGACGAAAAGGAAGCGGTTGGCGGCGCCCAGGGCGATGGCGACCGCCACAAATGCGAGCTTGACTAGCAGTATGTGCCCGTAGGCGGAATGAAAGAGCGGCCTGATCCCGCCGAGGTAGTGATAGGCGGATAGCACCCCCGTTATGAGGATTCCGGCCAGCGCCATTGCCGCTATCGACGAAAGCCGTTGCACGAGGGCAAGCCGCACGGGCGTCGATAACCGCGCCTTTGACAGAACCGGGAATATCGCCACAGTCATGGCAAACAGCCCTCCGGCCCATATCGAGGCCGCCATGAGGTGCACGAAATCCACCCATTCGGGCGCCGTCCATTGTCCTTGGTCCGCGGGATGGCCGGTCGCGCTGCGCGTAAAGGCGATGACGGCGGCGGCCAGCAGGGCGCCATAGGCGGCGCGGTGGCGGGCGGGCCTGCGGGCAATGAACCACGCGGCCCAGGCTATGAGTAGCATGGCTGGCCGCACCATCCAGATATGACCAAACGAGGTCTCGCGCACGACCAGGGGCAGCCAGTGGCCGAGATGGCGCAGGGATTGACGGCTCATCTCGAGCGTGCGCCCAATGAGCAGCACGATGGTGCTCAGGGTAAGCGCCCCCAGGCTCAAGCCGGTCAGGCGCCACAGACGGCGATGAAAGGATTCGCGCGCCCCCTCGGGGATGATCCACAGACCGGTGGCAAGCGTGCCGATGACGGCGGCGAGCGCCATGATGTCAAAGGCGCTGATGGCGATATACGGCAGGTGAGATGACATTCGGTTAACCCTTGACACGGAACATGTAATGACCCTCGGTGTGATGGCCGTCGACTGCCACGACGCTCCAGTAGACGCGGTATTTGCCCGGCGTCAGGGGCTTGACGGTCGTTTCCAGAAGCCGGTCGTGGCTCCCCGAGACGACATGGCCGCGTCCTTGGCTGACCACCTGTCCGGCGGCATTTTTCACGGTCAGCGAACAAAAGAGCGCCTCGAGCCCGGCGTCAAACCAGATGCGCACGTGGTGGGGCGTGGTCTTCACGGTGGCCCCGACGCGTGGCCGGGATCGATCGGGGAAGGCGTGCGCGTAGGCGGCGATGGGCAGCAGCAGGGTGAGGAGTGCAATCAGGGCAGCGCGTCTCATGGGCAGTCTGGTGGTCATTTTAGGCAATCCTCGGGGTTGCGGGGAAGAGTGGTGCGCCCAGGCTATGGGGGAAGATGTCGTCGAGATAGAAGCCGACGCCCAGTATCACGCCAAGGCCTCGGCCGCTTGCCCGATTGACCGGGATGGTCGCCTCCAGGCCGATCTGTCCATAATGTCCGATCCAGACAAAGCCTGGATCGATGGTGCCGAGCGTCTGTCCGGCATACGGTCCGCTCGTATAGGTCTGCATCGGGAATTCCACGAGCGGCACGAGGTTGTTGAACGGGGCGTGCAGCCCGATATCGCGGACGTAGGACTGAAGATAGGGAAGGCTGTACTGGACCGACAGGCCCCACGTGACGGACCGCGGGACATCGGCCGCCGATGGGATATTGGCGGCCACCATGCCGGTCACCGCAAGCGGTCGTAGCAGGCGGATCTTGCTTGGTAGATCGCCAAGGCCTCGGCCAAACAACAGTGTCGGGGAAAATACCGAGTAGGGCTCACCAACCCCGGCGCTGCCGGTGTCATTGAGGGACTCGTTTAGGGCGCCTGTGATCAGGGTCTCTTGGCTGTCGCTCTTCCAGAGCAGGTAGCTAAGGCCTACCGCAACGTTTCCGAAACCACTCGGTACGGCGTTACCGCCGGCCCCTTGGTAGGCCCCGCCGATACTGAATGCCAGGTCTTTTGTGATGGTCTTCGATTCGGTGGCGGACGTTGTGGAGATGTCAGGGGAAGGGCTGCCGGGTGTGCTGCTCAAGGCCGCGCGGCCAAAGTTTAGGTCGAACTCGTCGGTGACCCCGGGATCGGAAAAGGTCAGGGTGCCAGGAAAGACGCGCATACCGGCAATGGCGTGCGCGTGGGCGCTTGTGGCAAGCGCCCGAAAAACGACTCCCGCGGCAAGCGCGGCGTACCTTCGGACAGGCATGGGATGGATCCTAAGAGATTGTCGGTCAGTTTTTATTAAGCCCGAGGGGACCTTATTTTATCACGGGGTGTGACACGGGTTCAGCTATTTTGTTCCGTGGCGGCAACGAATCGTAAGCGCCCACGCAGGCGGCGAGGGGAAGTGGGCATTTCTCATGTCCCGCGGCGCTCTATTGCGGGCCGCCCGGGAGGTCGCGAAGGGGACCAAAAAGCCAAAGCCCGGCGCACGCACACCGATAAAGACCAGGGGCGTAAAGACCAGGGGCGGGCGGCCTGACCGTAGACCCCCTCGGCCCTGGACGCATTTGTGCAAAAAAGGCGTGCCGCGCGCGCCAAGGCGCACTGGACTTTCTGTGATCAAAAGAAGAAAGGCCAGGACTGCGACCGAAACGGGTGTCGGCGGTGATGGCTTGACGGGGAGGGGTCGCCGCAACATACAGGATCGGCGATCCGTCGTGGGACCGAAAGCCCGCGTCGTGCCAGACGGCCATGCGGCCCACGTCTTTCGGGAAGACCTGGCTTGTCTCACGACCGGCGCGCGTCGCTTCGAGACGCGCCTATGCCGCATGCATGGTTCGCAACTCGATCTTGTCGAGAGGGCATCCCCAAATTGGTGCATACCCCCCCGCGCCCTATCCATGCCTCGTCATAGGCAAGGCTAGGGGCCGCATCCCTGGAAGGGATTGCCGAATGGACGAAACGGCCCGTAGTCTTCCGGCAAAGCGATTGCATTCGCGGTTTTACCAAGCCCTCGGTATGGGATAGGCATGGGCAAACGATATACTAGGCCGCGCATGCCTCGGCGCTCGCATGGGATGTGTATGCGCGGTCGGATTCGCGCGCAGGCCGGTGTCGGCGCGATGGCGTGGGGACGTACGCCCTGTTTGGAGATCGCTCAACCAATGGATCCATATTCTGGAAAGCGGGCGCCCCTAGGCGGGCATACTTTATGGGACAGCAGGAGATTATATGACCGAGAATGGGGTCCACACCCATGCGCCGCATGAGGAGTTCGTCCAAGAGGCCGCGCAAGGCCATCACAAGCACCACAGCCTGAATCAGTGGGTAGCGATCTTCACGGCCATTCTCGCCACCTTAGGCGCGATCGTAAGCTACCAGGGTACGCGCACCATGAATGAGGTGCTCCTCTATAAAAATGAGGCGATCTTGCGAAAGACCCATGCGGCCGACCAGTGGAATTATTATCAGGCGGTAAGCACCAAGGCGCATATCATGCAGTTGGCGGTAGCCATCCTGCCGCCTTCGAAGACACGACTCTTTCGCAAGAAGATTGCAAAGTACATGGCGCAAAAGGTGACGATCAAGGCGCGGGCCGATGCCCTGGAGGCCAGTTCGAAGCAGGCAGACCATGAATCCGCGCGGCTCGATCGGCCTCACAACGGCATGGCCCTGAGTCTCATCTTCCTCCAGATCGCCATTTCACTTGCCTCGATAACGGCGTTGACGGGCCGCAAATGGCTGTTTGTCGCCGCTGGCGTCGCGGCCGTTCTGGGCGCGGGGCTGTGGGGCTATGCCTTGTGGTTGGTTTGAATCTGGCCATTGGCGGGTCGCAGAATAAGCCGTGAGAGCACGCAGCGGTGTTATGCCAAAGGCTGCCAAGCCAGTCCCTGGTCGGGGCTTTTGCCTGCGCGCTGCGCGTTCTGACGAATTCCCGACGGGCGCCGTGGGTCGACGTTACAGCACCGCAATGGCGTCTCCCTCAGGTCTTATTGTCGGCAAGAAGTGTTTTGGCGGTTTACCGCTTCTTGTTTTTAGTATCTATCGACATTACGCGATGCACGATGGTTTCATGCGGCGTCCGCCCGGCTATGATTGATCTGCAATAAGGCAGATATTACTGAGGGGATAAAGCCGTATTGCCTCGGTGAGCGCTCCATTGCCATCCGAAAGCTACGGGTACTTTTCTTGGCCGATATTTGCCTATTATCGTTGATTTTTCCAGGTTCTCTCTATACATTCTTTGCCGACCGATAAAGGGATGTCAATGCCTTAGATATATGAATTCGTCGGCAGGGCTGCCGCTTTAATTGGCTAAAAACAACAGAAGGGGGGGAAATGTTGCAAAAAGGTCTACGTCTTATACCGGTGCTCACGCTTGGGGCGCTTTTGGTGGGTTGCGCTACCGCGAACGGGCCAGCACCACAGAGTACGAGCTCTAGTGGCCTGTCGGCTGGGAATATGCGGCTTTCTGCGCGCATGTCGTCGAGCATCTTTTTGCAGCCCGTCGGGCCGGCCAAGAAGGTCGTCTATGTGGCGGGCCACAATACGTCGAGCGCCCAGGGTCTCCATTTTGGTCAGCTCGTAACACAAGGACTCATAGCTAAGGGTTATCGTATCACCAACAATCCCCACTATGCGCACTACATGCTTCTTTACAATATTCGCTACGTGGGTAAGGAGCAGGCGTCGCATGCGGCAGCGGGTGCCTTGGCCGGCGGTTTTGGCGGCGCCGTAATCGGGGGTGTCGCGGGCAATGGCAATGGCGCCTTAATCGGGGGCGGAATCGGCGCCTTGGCCGGTGGCATCATCGGGGCGATCTTCCCGACCAATCATTACATGATGGTGGTGGATATCCAGCTTGAGCAGCGCCAGAAAGGGGCCTACACGGCCACCAACACCTTTGCAAGCCAGGGCACCAACAGCTCCCTTAGCAGTTCGGCCGGGGGTATCAATGGCTGGATGATCTATCGGGACCGCATTGTGGCCCAGGCCATCGGGACGCGCCTGCGCTTTTCCTATGCGACGCCTGCCCTGAGCCATGAGGTGGCCGGGGAGCTTACCGGACTTTTCTGACGCCTGTCTGAACCAACCCGCCCCGTTTTGGCAGACATGAAGCCCCAAACGGGGGTGGGAGGGAAAGACAAAAAGCGCTGCCTGACGGGGCGCTTTTTGTCGTTTTGGGTCGGCTATCGGGCGCGGGGTGAACGTTTGGTCAGGCCACGCCCGTAAGGCCCGCAACGGGCGATCGTGGGCAAGCTGAGGGGGTGGATGCACGCGTCAAAAGAGGCGGCGGCCATTGCGCCCAAGGCCGCAGGTGCGGGTCTTGCTTTTGACGACTTTAAGGGTCTGCGCGCCCCGGGCTTGGGGCTCGCCCTTGGCGGGATAAGGCGCGTACTTCGTCGCGGCGCCCTCGAGGCGCTGTGACACCCATGCGTGGAATCACGCCCCTTCGGCACGTGCGCGCGAATTTCCTCGCCGCGGCCCTGATAAGCATGGCCCTTCCATGGGCTGGTTTCCCCTTCAGGCTGAGGGTCCGGCCGCATTGCGGAGCCGGCGGTATGGCCGCGGTATGGCTAATGGCCCGCCGGTGATAACGCGTATGGAGGATTTAGGTGCTGCCGTCGACCCCAATGGGGGCCTTTTGCCCCTTTCAGAAGCGGGGGTTCATGCCGCAATAGGGGAGGCATGGCCCCTCGTGGTCCGATAGCTGTCGGGGTTGCGTGGATTTCTTGTGGCCGTTGTCGACGGGGGTGTTGGTGCTGACAGCCCCGGCGGCCGTTGCGTAAGTCGATGCCGGATCGAATCTTTAGATAGAAAAGCCTGCGTTCGTTGCCTCAGTGCATGTCTTACGGCCACACGGCCATTGTTTTCTCCAGCACCATTTTATTGTCACAGTAGACATTTGAATAGCAAAGACAAGTCTCCATAAATAGGAGGCGGACATAATCTTTTGGGCGCGCACGGTATGGGCGCGGTCAAGTCCAATCTCTGCTATAAGTTCGATCCGGTAGTAGGGATACGGGATCGATCTCGACAATGTCCCTCATACCATGACCTCTTTCAGGTCGCCAAGAATGTGCACATAAGTCCGTACACTACCGGGTGCCGAGTGATCGACATCCCCACCGCGACCGGAGAAATTTCCTGGTCATCATGTCAGCGTGGGGCCTCCGATAAGGTCAGGGTTGTGCTGGTCAATAGCCACTTTTGCCTCCGCGCGATCCTTTAACGCCCGATTCATCGCATCAAACCCCGCTTTTATCGCGGCTTCCATGCGCGGCAGGAACAGACCGACAAGGGCACCGGAGAATTGCTCTCCCTGGGTGAACCGCGTGTTCCCATCGCTGAGTGCGGTGAGCTGAAAATAGTGCTCACCGTCAAAAAGACCGGAGACCCCCAAGCGACCCCGCCAGCGCAGCTCCTGTTGAGCTATTGCCGTCAGAACTCCGGGACGGAAGGTCATGGCCTTGCGTCCCTCGGGTTGAATGGTCACACGCAACTTCTCTCCCGGCTTTGCAGCCCCGGAAAGCGAGCGAATGAAGGGATTCCATTGCGGATAGGTGGAGAAATCCATGAGCATCGACCACACACGCTCCGGAGATGCCCCAATATCCCTTTGCGTTACAATCTGATGCACGGCAATCTCTCTTTGCATAGGAAAAAGCTTTGTCCGCCGCGAGACCTTACAGCAGATTCATCCCGTCATCCACCACCACCGCTCCCATAACATAGTGAGCGCTCGGCTGGTTGGAATTATTCCATAGAAGTGCTTGTAGTCAATCAACGCCTGGGCTCCTTTGTTTCATGCCGGTTTGCCATTGGCGCGCATGGGCGCAAGACGCCAAAAGCCTTGCTTTTTATCGAACCCGCGCAGAGACTGTTCGATAAGCTATAGCTATTCGCTTGCCGCGCGCGGGGGCTGGCATTCTCGTTTTTCGCGGCAGGGCTTTGGCGGGTCAGGGCCTCGCAGGGAGACGTGATGGCGGGCGCGCATCTTATACTCAGCGTGAACAGCGGCTCTTCGTCGCTCAAGTTTTCCTTGTACCGGCTTACCGCGAACGCGGACGCGTGGCTGGCGGACGGGGCGGTGGAGCGTATTGGGGAGCCGGATGGCCGGTTTTGGATGCGGACGGCCGGACGGGAGAGCCCCGCGCCGCGGCGCGGGGCTTTCCTGGGGCATTCCGAGGCAATGCATACGGCGTTCGATGCCCTGGAGGGCCTGGGTCTCCCACAGCCCGAGGCCGTCGGTCACCGCGTGGTCCACGGAGGACCGGAATACTCCCGACCGCAGCGGGTTGATGCGGGCCTTGTGGAGGCCTTGCGCACACTGATACCGCTCGCACCGCTGCACCTGCCGAGCCAGATCCAGGTCATGGAGGCCGTCGCGACCCGTTCTCCGGGTCTCCCGCAGGTGGCCTGCTTCGACACCGCGTTTCATCGTTCCATGCCGACACTGGCCAAACATCTGCCATTGCCCCGCTCCCTGTGGCGCGAAGGATTGCAGCGCTACGGATTTCATGGGTTGTCCTGCGAGTATATCGTGAGCGTATTGGCGGATGAGGCGCGCGGGCGCGTGATCATCGCGCACCTCGGTAATGGCGCGAGCCTTACGGCGGTGCGTGATAGGGCGTCGATTGATACCACCATGGGCTTTACCCCAAGCGGCGGATTGATGATGGGTACGCGCACCGGCGATCTGGACCCTGGGGTACTGCTGTATCTGATGAACGAGAAGGGCTATGACGCCCGCGGGCTCGAGGGATTGGTGGACCATCAGGCGGGACTGCTGGGGGTTTCCGGCATCAGCTCGGACATGAAGACGCTTTTGGAGAGCAAAGACGGATTCGCCGCCGAGGCGGTGGCGTTATTTTGTTATCAGGCGCGCAAGCATATCGGGGCGCTCGTGGCAGTATTGGGTGGCCTGGACACGCTGGTTTTCACCGGTGGTATCGGAGAACGCGCGGCCGCCGTGCGCGGCGATATATGCTGCGGGTTCGAGTACCTGGGCTTGCGCCTGGATACTCAGCGCAATGCGGTCGATGCGCCGATCATAAGCACCCAGGATAGCGCCTGCACGGTGCGCGTGATCCCGACCAACGAGGATCTGATGATCGCGCGTCATAGCCGCGATTGCCTTTCGGCCCCCGCGGTAGAAGCCGCTCCATAAGCCCGTGGGTGGCGTCGCGCCAAGAAGGTCGTGATGGAGGGCCGAGAGCAATCCGCTGGCGGCCGCAGGTAAGGCGTTAGCGATTTGGGTCGATGCACACTACCCCAACCCTATGGGAGGTGGACAGTGAATACAAGCGCGATTTCTGTAGCGGATGTAAAGAGGCAGGAATTTTCGGCCGAGGAGGTGGAGCAGTGGGACCGCTATTGGCGGGCCGCCAACTATCTCTGTGTGGGGCAGATTTTTCTGATGGAAAATCCCTTGCTGCGTGAACCGCTCAAGCCCGAGCATATCAAGCCGCGCCTGCTGGGCCACTGGGGGACGGATCCGGCGCTCAATCTGATCTACGTGCACCTCAACCGCTTGGTTCGCCGCACGGGGACGCGAATGCTGTACGTCACAGGTCCCGGACACGGCGCGCCCGCGATGTTGGCCAACACTTGGTTGGAAGGGAGCTACACCGAGATCTACCCGGAGGTAAGCCAGGATGCCGACGGCATGCGGCGCCTGTTCCGCCAGTTCTCGACGCCGGGCGGCGTGCCAAGCCATGTGAGTGCGCACACCCCCGGCTCCATTCATGAGGGTGGCGAGCTCGGCTATGCCTTGGTGCACGCCTTCGGCGCCGCCTTCGACAATCCCGATCTCGTGGTGGCGTGCGTGGTGGGTGACGGGGAGGCCGAGACCGCGCCCGCGGAGGGCAGCTGGAAGTCTGTGAGTTTTCTGAACCCCGCGCGCGACGGGGCGGTACTGCCCATACTGCAGCTAAACGGCTACAAGATCTCCGGCCCCACCGTGCTCGCGCGGACCTCGGACGAGGACATCGAACGGCTGTTCGCGGGATACGGTTACCGCGTGCGTTTCGTGGAGGGCGATGAGCCCATGGCCGTGCACCGCTCGCTTGCCGCGGCGCTGGACGAGGCCTATGCGGATATCCGTGCCGTCCAGGAGATGGCGCGCCGACAGGGGTTCTCCGGGCGTCCCATGTGGCCTTTGGTCGTGCTGCGCACGCCCAAGGGATGGACCGGCCCGAAGACTCTTAACGGGCTACCGGTGGAAGGCAGCTTTCGCGCCCATCAGGTCCCGCTGCCCGAGGCGCGAAGCGACCTAAAGCAGCTCCAGATGCTGGAGGCGTGGTTGCGGTCGTACAGGCCCGAGGAGTTGTTTGACGAGGCGGGCCGCCCGCGGCCGGATCTAATCGCGCTTGCCCCCAAGGGCGATCTCCGCATGGGCGCCAATCCGCACGCCAATGCCGGCGGGTGGCGGGAGGACTTGGTGCTGCCGGATTTCACGGAGCATGCGGTGGCGGTCGCATCGCCAGGCGGCGTGCGCGCCGAGGCCACGCGCGTGCTCGGCGAGTACCTGCGGGAGGTGTTTCGCAAAAACGCCGCGAGCGCCAACTTTCGCTTATTCTGTCCCGACGAGACCAATTCCAACCGTTTGGGTGCCGTGTTCGAGGTCACCAACCGCTGCTGGGTGCGTCCAGCGCTGTCCACGGATGAAAATGTATCGCCGGATGGGCGCGTGATGGAGGTGTTGAGCGAGCATTGCTGCCAGGGGTGGCTGGAGGGTTATCTCCTCACCGGTCGGCACGGGCTGTTTGCGTCCTACGAGGCCTTCGCGACCATCGTAGACTCGATGTTGAACCAATATGCCAAGTGGCTCAAGACATGTCGTGAGCTGCCGTGGCGGCGTCCCGGTCCCTCGCTCAACTATCTGCTTACCTCTCATGTGTGGCGTCAGGACCACAACGGCTATAGCCATCAGGGGCCGGGTTTCATCGATACGGTGATGAACAAGAAGGGCACCGTCACCCGCATTTATCTGCCTCCGGACGCCAATTGCCTGCTTGCGATCACGGACCACTGTCTGCGCAGCCGCAATTACATCAATCTCATCGTGGCCGGTAAGCAACCGGAGCTACAATGGCTGGATATGGAGAGCGCCCGCCGCCACTGTGCCCGGGGCGCCTCCGTGTGGGCGTGGGCGGGGACCGACGATGGGGGTACGCCCGATGTCGTGCTGGGTTGTGCCGGCGATGTGCCGACCCTGGAGACGGTGGCGGCCGCGTGGTTGTTGCGCCGGCATCTTCCTAAGTTGCGTGTGCGCGTGGTGAACGTGGTGGACCTCATGACGCTCTCGCCGGCCGCCTATCATCCCCATGGCCTGGACGACGACAGCTTCCGGGCCCTGTTTACCGATGAGGTGCCGGTGATCTTCACCTTTCACGGCTATCCGCGCATGGTGCATGACTTGGTGCACGGCCGCTCGAACCCTGCGCGCTTTCATGTGCCGGGCTATCGGGAGGAGGGCACTACCACCACGCCCTTTGATATGGCGGTGGTCAATCAGATCAGCCGCTATCATCTGGCGATGAAGGCCCTGCATTATGTGCCGCGAATGCATTCCGAGGCCGTCTCTCTCATAGACCTGTTTCAGGATAAGCTGCGCGAGCATGAGGTATATGTGCGCCGCCATTTCGAGGATCTCCCCGAGATTCGCGACTGGCGCTGGGAGCCTTAGGGCGGCCGCCTGAGGGCTACTGGGTTTCGGCGCGCGCCAAGCCGCGAAAACGCCTCGTGTAGGGGCTCGCTTGCAGTCGCCCTAGGTCAGGCGGCGCCGGAAGAGCTGCATGGCAAGCGTCATGGTGGCAAGCCCGATGCCGATCAGGGGCAGGTACTGTGTCCAGAGTATGGCCACGCCGTCGCCTTGCAAGAAAACGCCACGCAGGATGATCAGGAAATAGCGCAGGGGGTTCAGGTAGGTCAGATACTGGACCAGCGGCGGCATATTGGCAATCGGCGTGGCAAAGCCAGACAAGATGACCGCTGGCACAAGGAACAGAAAGACGCCGAGCAGTCCCTGCTGTTGCGTCGCCGAGGCCGAGGAGATGGCGAGTCCCACGCCGATCGCGGCCAGCAGAAACAGGGCAAGGCCCAGATAAAGGGCCAGCACGCTGCCCATGAATGGCACGCGGAACCATGATATTGCGACGACGATGATAAGCGTGGCCTCCAGGCCGCCGATCAGGAAGCCGGGTAGCGCCTTGCCGAGCAGGATCTCCCAGGGGCCAAGGGGCGTCACGAGCAGTTGGTCGAAGGTCCCGGCCTCCCGCTCCCGGGCCACCGAAAGACCAGACACCAGCATCGCCACGACCAGCGTCAGGAGGCCGACTATGCCCGGTATTATGAACCAGCGGGATCGCAGGTCCGGGTTGAACCACGCGCGCATGACGGGCACCGCGGGCGCTGTCTGCCACCCGTGCGTGGCCGCCCAATGCGCATTAAAAGACTGCACCACGGTATCGACGTCATTGAGCGCGAGAAGGCCGGTGTTGGAGTTTCGGCCATCGACCAGCACCTCTATCCGCGCCGTGCGGTGCAGCTCGAGGTCGCGCGAAAAGTGCGGACCTATGCGCAGCACCATGAGCGCTTCCTTGTCGCTTATGATGTTGGCGATACGTCGGCCGCTGGTGAGCATGCCCACGAGCGAGAAATACCGCGAACCCTGGAATCGGGCGATCAACTGCCGCGAGGCACCGCCGCGGTCCTCGTTGTAGACCGCGATAGGCACGTGATGCAGATTGAAAGTCGCCGCGTAACCGAACACGACAAGCTGGATCAGGGGCGGGCCGATCAGCACCATGCGGCTTGCCTTGTTGCGTAGGAGCGCCAGGAACTCCTTCACGACCAGGGCGCGTATCCGGTACCAGGCCATCAGTCGAGCCGTTTGCGCGATATGCGCGCCACAAGCCCGAGGAATAGCAGGGCGATGAGCCCGAGCGCGGCCATGTTGCCGCCGATGACCGGCCAGACATTACCGGCCAGAAACAGCGTCTGCAGGATGGCGACGAAGTAGCGCGCGGCGATGGTGTGGGTAAGGAGGCGAATCGGCCAGGGCATGGAATGGATGTCGAAGATGAATCCCGAGAGGATGAAGGCCGGCAGATAGGTCGTCACCACGGCAATCATGCCGGCCACGAATTGATTGCGGGCGATCGTGGAGATCAGCAGGCCCATGCCAAGCGTCGTGAGCAGGAAGAGGGCGGCGGCGGCAAACAGCAGCCACAAGGACCCGACGAACGGCACCGAGAATACGGTGATGGCCATCACCACCGTCAGGATCATCCCGCCCATCCCGAGGAAAAAGTAGGGGACGACCTTGCCGACAAGGATTTCCGGGATGGTCGCCGGTGATGCCATCAGCGACTCCATGGTGCCCCTTTCCCATTCGCGCGCGACCACAAGCGCCGTGAGCAGCGCGCCGATCAGTGTCATGATGAGGGCGATCAGCCCGGGGACCAGATAGTCATGGCTACGCAAAGCGGGATTGAACCATACCCGGCTGCGGATATCGACGGGGAGCGTGAGCGGTTGCCCGCGTTCCCGGGCTTGCGCCGCGAGCCATGAGGCCCAGACACCCTGGACATAGCCTTCGATGATGCGGGCGTTGTTGGCATTCACGCCGTCGACTATGACGCCGATCGGCGCGGACGCGCCGCGCAGGACCTGGCGCGTGAAGTCCGAGCGCAGCCACACGATCGCGTCGACATCGCGGCGCATGAGGGCGCGACGCGCGTCGCGCATGTCGGGATAGCCATAGGCCTTGAAGTATGGCGATCGCCAGAAGCCGGAGAAAAACCCGCTGGTCTGTGCGGACGGACGTTCCGCAACGAGTGCGATCGGCACGTGGCGGGCATCGAGAGACACGCCATACCCGAAAAGCAGCAGCAGCACCAAGGGCATGACGAAGGCAATGGCGATGGAGGAAGGGTCGCGCACGATCTGCAAGGCCTCCTTACGGATGAGTCCACGCAGCCGCTGCGCGTTCATGAGGCCTGCCTCGTAGGTGCCTCGTGCATCTCGATCAGCGCCACAAAGGCGTCATCCATGCTGGGATCGGGATTGTCGGCGGTTCTGGCGCTGGCGCGAATTTGCGCGGGTGTGCCGGCGGCGAGAATACGGCCGAGCGACATCAAAACGAGCTCATCGCAGTATTCCGCCTCCTCCATGAAGTGGGTCGTGACCATGATCGTGACCCCGTCCCAGGCAAGCGCGTTAATGCGCCTCCAGAACTCGCGGCGCGCCAGCGGATCGACGCCCGATGTCGGCTCGTCGAGAAAAAGGACCTTGGGTTCGTGGATGAGCGCGCACGACAGCGCCAGGTGCTGCTTGAAGCCCAGCGCCAGGTCGGCGGCGTTGGTGTCCCAGAACGGGCCAAGCCCGAACGTGTCTGCCGCCCAATGCAGCCGCCGCGCCCGTTGTGCCCCGGTCAATCCATAGGTGGACGCAAAGAAGGCCAGATTCTGCGCGACGCTAAGGTCGCCATAGAGGGAGAACTTCTGTGACATGTAACCGATGCGCGCGCGGGCCGCGGCCGGCGCGGCGCGCACGTCGACCCCGGCTATGGCAAGCGTGCCCGAGGAGGGTGGCAGCAGGCCGCAGAGCATGCGAAACGTCGTGGTCTTGCCCGCCCCATTGGCGCCCAGCAGGCCAAAGATGCGGCCCCGCTCGACCTGAAAACTGATGCCGCGGACTGCCTCGAAAGCGCCGAAGGTGCGGCGCAGCTCATGCGCCTCGATCATGACCTTGGGCGCGGGGAGGCGCGCGGGGGCTGGTGACGGGGCGGCTTGCGTCGCCGCGACGGGGGATGGCGATGCGGCGTCCCGCAGGCGCTCGACAAAGGCATCCTCGAAGCGCGGCGCGACCGGTGTGAACGTGATGCCCGAAAGCGCGGGCGGGGCGGCGCCCGCGCGCATCACCACGCGCACCCCGTCGCGTTGCACAACGGTATCGAGAATGGCCGGGTCGCGGGCCACAATGGCCTCGACCGCGCGCCCTGATAAATCCTGGGCCGTGGCAAAAAAGCCGCGGCCGGCCATGCTTGACCGAAAGCCCTCCGGCGGGCCCTGGGCTAGCAGGCGCCCCTTGTGGACAAGAAGGACATGCGCGCACCGTTCGGCTTCGTCGAGATAGGCGGTGCTGATCAGGATGCCGGTGTCCCCGCGCGCGACAAGCCCGCCCACGATCGACCATAGCTCCCGCCGCGAAATCGGGTCCACCCCCACGGTCGGTTCGTCGAGCAGCAGCAGGCGCGGCGGATGGACCAGCGTACAGGCCAGACCCAGCTTTTGCTTCATGCCGCCCGATAGATCCCTGGCAAGCCGCCGGCCGAACGGTCCAAGGCCCGTCAGGCGCAAAAGCTCGCCGTAGCGGGCATGGCGCGCGGCGCGCGCGAGGCCATGGAGATCGGCATAGAGGTCAAGGTTTTCTTGGACCGTCAGGTCTTCGTAAAGGCCGAAGCGCTGCGGCATGTAGCCTACTGATTGCTGGATGTGGGCGGATGCGCCGCGGCTGTCGAAGCCCAGGACCATCACCCGCCCTTCGTCTGGCAACAGCAGGCCGGCGCACAGGCGCATCAGTGTGGTTTTGCCGGCGCCGTCTGGCCCGAGGAGACCCGTGATCGCGCCGGCGTTCACAGTAAAGCCGACATCGGTGATGGCATCGACGCGCGCGCCTTGCGTGCGGAAGGATTTATGGACACCCTCAAGCGCCAGCAGTGGCGTGGGCGTGGCCACAATCAGTGTCCGCAGGGCCGGGCGTAAGCCCCGGTCCGCCGCTTCCCCTGGGGGATCAGGACGGTGACGGGCATGCCAAGACGCAGTGCGCCGGTGGGATTGCAAGCATAGACGCGCACGCTGTAGACAAGCTCCGTGCGCAGTTCCGTCGTTTCGACGGTCTTGGGCGTGAACTCCGCGACTGGCGATACATAGCCGACCCAGCCGGCAAACCGGCGGCCTGGAAGGTCCTTGTTCTCGATGTAAGCGCGCATGCCGGGCTCGATGCGCGCCAAATCAGTCTCCGGCACATAGGCGCGCGCCCACACCGGATTGGTAAGCGCGATCGTGAATACCGGCGTGGCCGGGCTTGCCATATCGCCGGCCTCGAGGATGCGGTCCTCGATTATGCCGTTGGCGGGGGCGTGAAGGCGGGTATCGGCAAGCGCCCGGCGCGCCAGCGCCAAGGCCCCTCGATCCGCTTCGAGGGCGGCGCGCGCCGCCGCGATGTCTTCCTTGCGCGGACCCTTGACCGCCAGAATCCAGGTCTCGCGGTCGGCCTTCAAGGTCGCCGCGGTCGCATCCATCGTGCGCCGCGCATTGTCCATAGCCTCCCGCGACACATAGTGCTCGCGGTAGAGGGTGGCCATGCGTTGATAGTTCAGCATGGCGTTATGCCAATCGGCGCGTGCCCCCGCCACGTGCGCCGCCGCCGCAATGATCTCTTGCGGACGGCTGCCGGCGATCAGTCTCGCCAGGACCTGCGCCTGTTCGCGGACCTGCCCGGCCGCGTGTTCGACGGCATCGGCAAACCGCGCCGCCTCCATCTGCGCCACGAGCACGCCGCGATGCACGGTGGCGCCTTCCTGTACATCGAGGCGCTCGATGCGCCCGGTATCATTGAAGGCCAGATGTACCTCACGAATGTCGATGTTGCCGTAAATGCGCAGGGGGCGCGCCCCCACCCGACCACGGCCGATCAGCAAAAACACACCGAGGCCGAGTACGGCAGTCACGCCGACAGCGATTGCTACCATGGTCATGCGCTTCATGCGAAGTCCCGTGGGATATTCACCCATGTGCCCCGAAGTCCTGCGGCTTAAAGGCACGCCTGG
This sequence comes from Pseudomonadota bacterium, assembly GCA_021841585.1. Taxonomy (GTDB): domain Bacteria; phylum Pseudomonadota; class Gammaproteobacteria; order Acidiferrobacterales; family Acidiferrobacteraceae; genus Acidiferrobacter. Next base: position 18,755 of record JAKBUS010000025.1, read on the forward strand.
GGCGGCGAATCAGCATGGCGTTGATGGTCGCGACATCAGCGGGCGTCAGTATGCCCGCGGCGCCCTTGAGGGCCACGCGCGCCACGATCTGATCGTAAAGTGCCAGGTTATAGCTACGCTGCGCTGCCGCATACTGCGTGGCGGTGCTCAGCACATCGATGATCGAGCGCGTGCCGACTGTGTAGCCTTTGCGCGTGGCCTGTAGGGAGATGCGCGCCGCGCGCCGCGCGGCACGCGCGGCATTGAATTCGGTGACGCTGCTCTGCAGATCCAGGAAGGCGGTCTTGGTGTCCAGGCGGATGGTGTCGCGGATGTCGCGCAGGCGGCTGCGGTTGACCCGGACCGCGGCTTGCGCCTGCGCTGTTGCCGCCGACACGCCGCCACCTTGATAGATCGGCATTGACAGCTGCAGGCTGGCGCCGGCCTGATTGACCTCCACGGGGGGCAGCAGTATGCCAAGCCCATGCTCGGCCTCGCCGACGAGCGCGATCGTCGGCCAGTGCGCGCGTTCATGATAGGCCACTGCGGCACGCGCCGCGCGCACATCCGCGCGCGCCTGCTTGAGCAGCGGTTGGTGGGCGAACGCCATCGCAAGCCAGGGCCCGATGGCGTCCGGATGCGGCGGCTGTGCCTGGACCCGACCAAGATCGCGCAATCGCCCGAGCGGGTGGTGTGTCAGGCGTTGCAGTCGCTGGCGCGCCACGCGCACGGCATTCTCGGCCACGATGGTGCCGGCGCGCGCGCTTGCGAGATTGGCGCGTGCTTCCTCGACTGCGATCGGGTCGCCTTTGCCCACGCGCAGAAAGGCGCGCGTCTGGCGGTAGATGTCTGCGAGCAGGCGCTGCTCGCGCGTTGCCACGCGCGCGTCGGCCTGCGCCTTCAGGACTCCGAAATACGCGTCCGTGACGGCTTCGATCACGCGCTGCTCGGTCTGCGCGAGGGCCGCGGCCCCGGCGCGCACGCGCGCCCGCGCCAGCGCAAGCGCGCTCAGCGTCTGGCCATTGAAAAGCGGCTGAGTGAGGGTGATGCCATAGCGCTCATTACCCGCAGAATCTTTGCCCATATTCATTGAAAAGCGGCTGAGTGAGGGTGATGCCATAGCTGTCGGAGCGGTAATTCGCTAGTATCGGCAAGCCGATGCCGGTGACCTCCGCGCGGTTGACGCCAACGCTGGCCGCCACGCGCACGTGCGGATAAAGGGCCGAGCGCGCGACCGGCAGGCCGGCTTGGTCTTCGGCGAACTCAGCGCGCGCCTGGGCGAGCACCGGATCGTGCGCCACCGCCTGGTGGTAGGCACCGAGGAGATTTTCAGCCCAGGCGGAGCCTGTGGCGGCGAGAAGGCTCGCGTACAACACTACCCCACCATGGAGGAAGCGCATCTTCATGATATCGAGACTACCGTGTTCCCGGAATAAAAGAAACAGGCACGGGGGTTGTAGGACGCATGTCGGATTACGTCGTGACACATTTCCCAGGAGGTCGGCGTATATTTACCGCAGTGTCACGGTATTGTGATAATGATCAAGAGACGGACCGGATTTTGGGATTAGATATAACAGTTCCTATGCTGCGTTGGCGCGCGCAGTCCGCGGGGGCGTGCGTCATATAGGTCCGGTGCCAGAAGGGTCGCGGATTCCGGAGGCAGTCGGATGCCTGATGCGAAGTATGATGTCGTTACGATTGGGGCCGGCGGTGGGGCCTATCCCGCGGCACTGCGCGTGGCGCGTAGCGGGCGGCGCGTTCTGCTGGTCGATCCGCACGGGGCTTTGGGGGGCAACTGCCTCGCCGAGGGTTGCGTGCCATCCAAAGCAATGGTGGAGGTGGCCGCGCACGGCAGGCGGCATGCGCGGCTGACCGGGGATACGGCGGGCATCGCCTACGCGCACGCGCTCGCCCACAAGGAGGCCGTGCAGGCGACGCGCTACGCCCAGCATGCGCGCGAGCTCGCGGCCCAGCCGGGCGTCACATTGCAACGCGGTATGGCGCGCTTCCTCGACCGGCATAGACTGGTGGTTGAGGATGAGGCCGGCAGCACAATCGTCGAGGCGCGGCACATCATCGTGGCGAGCGGGGCCGATGCGTTTATCCCACCGCTGCCGGGTGCCGACCTTTGTCTGACAAGCCGCGATCTTTTCGGTCGCAAGCCCACGCTTACTGAACGTCCGGCCTCGGTGATCATCATCGGCGGGGGCACGATCGGCATGGAGACGGCCAGTCTTTTTGCCGCGCTCGGGACCTCCGTGACGCTCTTGCAGCGTGGTTCACGGATGTTGGCCGGCATGGACGCAAACATGGTGGCCACCTTGCTGACACTGCTCGACCCGGGTATCCGCTTGGTCTACAACGCCGAGGTCACGGCCATCGAGCGCTCGAACGGCGGCGTACGCGTGCGCTACAGCCGCGGCGGCGCATTCGTGCAGGAAGAGGCCGCCGTTGCAATCATGGCGATCGGCCGTCGCCCCGTCGTTCCCGAGGGCTTTGGCGCCCTTGGGTTGGCCTTTGACCAGCGCGGTATCCAGGTGGACGCGACCTTGCGAGCCGGTACCTCGCCCATCTATGCCTGTGGGGATGTCAACGGCCGTCAGCCGCTCTTTCACGTCGCCGTGCGCGAATCACTGGTGGCGGGCCACAACATCCTTGCGGGCGATACCCCTTGCGATTACATGGACTACGCCGCCATTCCCAACACGATCTTTACCATGCCGGCGGCCGCCCAGGTCGGCCTCACAGACGCGGGCGGGGCATCGGGCGTGTCGCTCATCGAATCGACTTATGCCTTTGCCGATGATGCCCGCGCCCAGATCTGTGGCGAGACAGGGGGTGGCCTGCATCTATTTTTCGAGGAAGGCAGTCTGCGTCTGCGCGGCGGCTGGGTGGTCGGTGTCGACGCCGCCCAGCTGATCGGCGAGATCGGTGTGGCGGTGGCCGCGGGTCTGTCGGCCCACGAGCTTGCGCGCTTTCCCGACCAGCATCCGATGGCCGCGGAGGGGATCTCTCATGCGGCGCGCGCCTTGTTGTGACGGTGGCGCCCTGCGATGCGCCATGGCAGGGGCCATGTTATGAGCGTGAGGGCGTGCTACGCGCGCCGTTTCTTTGGGATTGGCGGTCGACGCTAGGCCTGTAAGCGGCAAGGCCGAGCCCGCCGGCCGCATGTGCCCGCCAGGATTTCCAAAGGCGCCGACGCGGCTATGCGGCTTATATGGGGGGCGCATGGAAAGCAGGCAATGCAGGATGCCGGGATACGGCGCACGGGCGGCGCCATGAACAAGGATCTGCACCGCCGGTTCGTGCGCGACATGCGGCTTGCGCGGGCCTTCGAGGAGCGTGCCGCCCAGGAATACACCGATGGCCGGATCCGCGGGTTTTTGCATCTCTATCCGGGCGAGGAGGCGGTGGCCGTCGTCGTCCTGCACGCGGCCGAGCTGTCCGATTACATCGTCAGCACCTACCGCGAGCACTGCATGCCTTGGTGCGCGGCATCCCGGCGCGCACCATCATGGCCGAACTCTTTGGCAAGTTCGGCGGCGTCAGTCACGGCATGGGGGCTCCATGCACATCTTTGACAGCGAACGCCGCTTCATGGGAGGGTACGCGATCGTCGGCGAGACCTTCCCGGTTGCGCTCGGCATCGGCTATGCCATCGCCTACCGCCAGCTGCCCGAGGCGGTCATCTGCTTTTTCTGAGACGGCGCGGCGAACCATTGTACCTTCCATGAATATTAGAACATGGCTGCCCCTTGGCGAATTTCCATGCTGTTTGTTTGTGAAAATAACCGCTATCAGATCGGCAGCGAGATTCGCCGCCATTCGGCGGTCACCGACATTCACAGGCGCGCGTGCGCTTATGCAATGCCCGCCGAGCAGGCCGATGGCATGGATGTCCTGACGGTCTACGCCGTGACCCGGCGGGCGCTCGATGCCATTTGCAACGAGGGTGGCCGGCGCCTCATCGAATTCGAGACCTATCGCTTCCGCGGCCATTCGATGGCCGATCCCGGGGCCTAGCGCGCGCCCGCCGAGGTCAAGGCCTATGTGCGCGATGACCCGTTTGCGGGGGTGTTGCGCGTCGCCAAGGTCACGGATCCGACCCCCGGTAAGCCACAGCCGCCGGCCGCCGGCCACGCGCCGCCGTCCCCGCCACAGGGCCAAGCCTTTGATGGCCTCGATGCCGCCGACATCGAGGCCGTGCGCGCCGAGGTCGCAATGGTGGTCGACGACGCGGTCCGCTTCGCCGAGGCAAGCCCTGAGCCCACACTGGAAGATGCCTGGCGTGCCTTCCATCGTAACCACGCGGGCGAGGGGCTGATCTGACGGCAAAGCCGCCCGCGGCCAACACCGTGGGCTTTATTCCGGGGAACAGGGAGATGTCGCACATGCGGGAGGGTTGCAGACAAGCCGTGGTGTCGGGTGTTATGGGCCACGACCCGCGCCCGGTGGGCGGCTTGTGGCCCATGGCTTGCGCGCACCGGGAATGTCACGGCCATGCCCCAAGCGACCCATGCCGCGGGCCGCCTCGCGAGGCCTTTATGAACGACACGACTCTCTAACTGGGCGGCGATGAACTGGGCGCTGGATGCGGAGATGGCCGCCGATGACGCCGTCATCGTGCTTGGCGAGGATGTCGGCCTCTACGGCGGCACCTATCGCGTCACCGAGGGCCTCATGGCCAAGTACGGGCAATGGCGGGTGCGTGATACGCCCATTTTCGAAAACAGCTTCGTGGGGCTCGGCGTGGGCGCGGCGCTCGTCGGGCGGCGCCCCGTGGTCGAGATTATGACCGTGAATGTCGCGCTGCGCGCCATGGACGCGATCGTCAATATGGCCGCCAAGGTTCCCTTTATGTCGGGCGGCCAATTCGCCATGCCGCTTACCATCCGCATGCCGGAAGGGGTAGCCCATCAGTTTGGTGTTCAGCATTCCCAGCGCCTGGGCCAGCTTTTCATGAGTGTGCTAGGCCTGCGCGTGGTGGTGCCCGCGCAGGTGCAGGACGCGTGGGGGCAGCTGCGTCAGGCGATCCGCAGCGATGACCCCGTCATCGTGCTCGAGCACGAACGTCTGTACTTCTGCACGGGGCCCCGGATGAGACCTCGAAGCCGCCACCGCCGCGTCGGGCCGCGGTTCGCGTCGCCGGCACCGATGTGACCATCATCGCGTGGTCTTGCATGGTCGAGGTCGCGCTGGCGGCCGCCAGCGCCCTCGGGCAGGAGGGTCTATCCGCCGAGGTAATCGCTCTGCGCGGCCTGCGGCCCGTGGACTGGGCCACCTGCCAGGCCTTTGTCAACAACACCCACCGCTGCCTCATTGTCGATGAGGCCTCGCGTTTCGGCGGTCCCGCCGCGGAAATCACGGAAAGCCTGCATGAGCGCTGTTTTTTCAGCCTGGAGGCCCCGATCATGCGCGCCGCCGCGCTCGATCTGCCGACCCCCTTCAACGGCAAGCTCGAAGACGCCTGCATCTCAAGCGCGCATACGGTAATCGACGCCGTTCATGGCCTCATGGGCCGGTCCTGAGCGCGGGCGCCGTGCCGCCCAGAAGGCTGTGTCCGGACATATCCGGCGGCTTTTCCAGATTCATAAGATCAAGGATCGTGGGCGCCACATCGGCAAGCCCGCCGCCCGTGGCGCATAGGGTCCGGTGCGTGCCGATCGTAAGCAGCGGCACCGGATAGGCGGTATGGCTTGTGTGTGGTTCCCGCGTCAGCGGGTCTACCATCTGCTCGCAATTGCCGTGGTCGGCCGTGAGCAGCACCCGGAAGCGCGCCGCGCGCGCCGCTTCGATGACGCGGTGCGCCTGTCCATCGAGCGTCTCCACCGCGCGAACGATGGCGGAGGGCACCGCCGTGTGCCCGACCATGTCGGCATTGGCGAAATTGACGAGCACGAATGCGTAGCGCGCAGAGGCGATCGCGGCAATGGTCCGGTCCGCGACCGCCGGCGCGCTCATCTCGGGTTGCAGGTCATAGGTCCGCACCTTGGGAGAGGGCACGATGACCCGCTCTTCGCCGGCAAGCGCTGTCTCGCGGCCGCCATTGAAGAAATAGGTCACGTGCGGATATTTCTCCGTCTCGGCGCACCGAAACTGCCGCAGCCCATGGCCACTCAACACCTCGGCAAGCACATGGCGCGGCGGATTCGGCGCAAACAGTACGGGAAACGCGAATCGCGCATCATATTGGGTCATGCATGTGATGGCCCGCAAGGTGGCGGCCCCCCGTTCGAAGCCGGTGAAATCCGCAAGACCGATGGCGGCCACGATCTGCCGGGCCCGGTCGCCACGGAAATTAAAAATCAGCAGGCGCTCCGTGGGCGCCACGCAGGCAGACGACGGGTCGCCGATCACCGTGGGTAACAGGAATTCATCGGTCTCCCCGCGCCCATAGGCCTGCGCGACGGCCTCTTGCGCGCTGACGGCGTGCCGGCCCTGGCCCGCGATGAGGGCGGCCCAGGCCTGGCGCGTGCGGTCCCAGTGCCCGGCGCGATCCATGGCGTAATAGCGTCCGCTCACCGTGCCGATGCGCCCCAGGCGGCCTGCCAGGGCCGCCTCGACCATGGCCAGATAGCGGGCCGCCGAACGTGGGGGCGTGTCGCGGCCGTCGGTGATCATGTGGACGATGGGCTCGATTGCATGGGCCTGCAGGAGCCTCAAAAGCCCGAGCAGGTGGTCGATGTGCGCGTGCACCCCGCCATCGGAGACAAGCCCAAGGAGATGCACCCGGCGCGCATCCGTGAGCAGGGCCTGCCACGCGGGCAAGGCGCTGATGGTGTCGCTGTCGATGGCGCGGCGGATACGGCTCAGATCCTGCTCCAGTATGCGGCCGGCGCCGAGTGTCATGTGGCCCACCTCGGAATTGCCGGCCTGACAATCGGGCAGCCCGACCGCCGCCCCCGATGCCTGCAGCAGGGTATGAGGGCAGTTCGTCAGATAATGGTCCAGATGCGGGGTGCGCGCCTGGGCCCAACCGTTATCGAGACGGCTGGGATTGACGCCGAAGCCGTCAAAGACGATCAGCAACACCGGCTCCATGACACCTCTCCGGTAAAAGGCCGCTGCCAGACACGCTCATATCACTTTAGGCGCAAAATACCCGGCACGCCACCTATGTATGCGTCCAGAAACGCCGACCTGCCGTGGTCTCAGGATCCGATGCGCCCGGGCCTGCCTAACGCATACCCCGCCGTCTACCACGCCGTCGGCCGCGCGGACATGGGTGCTGATATTGCCCGGCATCCCGGACTTCGGATGGAGCTTTCAAGGATACTCAAGATCGCTCGGGGCTGGTATCGTAGTGGACAAACGCGTAGCCGCATCCGCGCGCCAGCCCTGGCCGCCAAGCGGCCCTGGGAGCGCCCATGACGTCCGCAGCGTTCGGCCCTGAACCGGACAAGAAGCCGCGCATCGAGGTCAACAAGCCCGAGCCGGCGCCGCCGCCGCGTTTTGGGCTGCGGCCCGACGCCAACCTGATCTTCTACGCGCTGCTCGTCACGGGCCTTTTTCTCGTGTGGCAGGGCGCCATGCCCCCGCGCCGCGAAGAGATACCCTACAGCCAGTTTCTGGAATATGTCCAGAAAAACGACGTGCGCAATGCCGTCGTCGGCCACCAGCGCATTACCGGTACCCTGAGCCTCAAGGGCCCGACCGGCAAGCCGCTGCTCTTTGCCACCGTGCCCCTTGAAAACCCGTCGCTGGCCACGCTGTTTGCTGCTCATCATGTCCCTTACACGGTGCACCACGAATCGCGCTGGGTCGGCGTGTTGTTGACATGGGTGCTTCCCTTCGCGCTCATTTTCCTGTTTTGGGGCTGGCTCGGCCGGCGCATGCAAGGCGCCGGCAGCTTCCTCAACATCGGCGACAATCGGGTGCACATTCATCCAGACACCCTGCCCAAGATCACGTTCGACGATGTCGCCGGGGTCGAGGAGGCCAAGGAGGAGCTGAAGGAGAGCATCGAATTTCTGAAAAATCCCCAGCGGATCCAGCGCTTCGGCGGACACATGCCCAAGGGCGTGCTGCTGCTCGGCGCGCCGGGTACCGGCAAGACCCTGCTTGCGCGCGCCGTGGCCGGCGAGGCGGGGGTGCCGTTTTTCAACATTAGCGGGGCTGAGTTCATTGAAATGTTCGTTGGCGTGGGCGCGGCCCGTGTCCGCGATCTGTTTCACCAGGCCCGCGAAAAGGCCCCCTGCATCATCTTCGTCGATGAGCTCGACGCCATCGGGCGCGCCCGCGGCGGGCCCGCCTTACTGGGCGGGCACGATGAGCGCGAGCAGACCCTGAATCAGCTCTTGACCGAGATGGATGGCTTTGATCCCTCCACGGGCGTGGTAGTCATGGCTGCCACCAACCGCCCCGAGGTCCTGGACAAGGCGCTCCTGCGAGCTGGACGATTCGACCGCCAAATCGTGGTCGATAAGCCCGATCTGGTCGCGCGCACCCAGATCCTGCAGCTGCATGCGCGCAAAATCACCATGGCCCCCGATGTGGATCTTACGGTGGTGGCGCAAAGAACGCCCGGGCTCGTCGGGGCGGATCTCGCCAACATCACCAACGAGGCCGCCATCCTCGCCATCCGCCACGATCACGAGGCCGTGACCATGGCCGATTTCGAGGCCGCCATAGATCGCATCATGGCCGGCCCCGAAAGAAAGCATCGCGTGCTCAATGCCGAGGAGAAGCATCGTGTCGCTTTTCATGAATCCGGACACGCCCTGACGGCGGCCAGCGTTCCTACCGGAGAGCCGGTACACAAGATCTCCATCATCCCGCATGGCGTCGCAGCGCTCGGCTACACCATGCAGCTGCCGGTCACGGAAAAGTTTCTTGCCACCGAAGAGGAGCTGCGCGATCAGATCGCGATCCTGATGGGTGGGCGCTCGGCCGAAGAGTTGATCTTTGGAGATGTGTCGAGCGGCGCGGCCAACGATCTTGAACGCGCCACGGCCATTGCCCGCGACATGGTCACGCGCCTTGGCATGAGTGAGAGCCTGGGGCCGCTCACTTGGGGACGCCGGCAGCAATCGCTGTATCTGGATGGCGGATACACCGAGGAGGCCAACTACAGTGAAGAGACCGCGCGGCAGATCGATGCTGCTGTCAAAAAGCTGGTCGAACAGCAACACCAACGCGCCCGCGCCATCCTGCAAGACAAGCGCGTGGCGCTCGAGCAGTTGGCAAATGCCCTCGAGGCGCGCGAGGTGATCAGCGGCGAGGACATGCGCCGTATCATCGCACCGCTCGTGCCCGTCCGCGCATCATGACAAGTCGCCCCGATTGGAGGCCGCGGCGCCGTTGCCACGCCTGTCGGCCATCAAGGCCTGCACCAAGCGCGGGCGGCCGCCGGGGGGCAAAGACGTCTTTTATTGGGGATCGGTCGGGCGGGTCAAGATCGCGGCCTGGCACCGAGCCAGGGTCGCGCACAGACCAAGCGTCGAGCCTCTGTTTCTGTCGGACGATAGTCAACGTTTGTATTGGGCCCGCCATGTGTCCGCCGCGCAGAGATCTGCCATTCGCGCCATGAGCAGAGAAACTGCAGAAAATCCGCTGCGCGGATCGTTGCTGTGGATAGAGGGGGGCATGATATTCGTGGAAAGGCGCGCCTTATGAGGTTCAACATATCAAAAATGGCAGTTAGGGAAATCAAAGGTCGTGGACGTACATACGAGGCTTGCCAGGGACACTTTGTGATGATGTGTTTGACGTGCCTGCCGATGATGGTGGCAGGGGTTAGCCCTCCTGTCTTCAAACATCTGGCCAAGGGCAATCGTAAAGGCATCCCGGTAATGAGCCAGAAGCGCCCCCGATTCGTTTATGCCGCGAATTTCGATAGCAAAACCGTTTCAGAATACCGCATTGGACCCCATGGTGGGTTGAGTCCGATTGGTACCATCAAGGCAGGAAGCGGGCCCTACCGCATTTGTACAGATCCCGCCGGGCCTTATGTGTATGTGCTGAACCGTGGCACGTTCACCGCCGCGGGGAGCATTTATGCGTACCAAGTCGGCAGACATGGGCTGTTGCGTAAGATTGGCGAGGTCTCGAAAGTTTCCGGCTCGGATATGACTATTGGCCCCCACGGGCGACGTCTGTACGTTGTCGAGATGGGGGCGATTGTGGAGTATGCCATTGGCTCGGGGGGCGCCCTTAAGCGAACAAAAGCCGTAAGCCCAATGTCGGGCATTAAGGGAATCGGCATTGACGCGACCGGCCGGTACCTTTTTGCTGTTTATTCTAGGGATCGCCACTCCAATACACGCAGGCTTTACGAATACGCGATTGCAAGCGACGGCGCGCTGGCTTTAGTCGGGAGTCGTACCTTGGGGACCTCCGTTTCCCTGGCAATAAATCCTGCCGGTCCGTACATCTATGTGGGAAGCATTTTTTGGAATGGCGGGGGCTCCAATCCCCAAATCTCGGTCTCTGTCATCGGGCACGATGGCGTGTTGATGCCGGTACAGACAATCCACACAAAAAAACCTTGCGCTATCGATGGCGGCGAGTAGAAGTGGTCGGTACTTATACGCGGGCTTCAGCAACAACACAGTCTTGAAGTATCGTATCGGTGCCGGTGGCACGCTGAGCGTGATGGGCAATGCGCCAACTCAGCGCCTACCGATGTCGATTGTCGTGGGCGTCAATGGGCATATCTATGTGGCCAACGTGGGTAGCGATACGATCTCGAAATACGCGGTTCGCGCCAATGGATCCTTTGCCGCGCCTGGGGTTATCGTCGCGCTGCGTCCGAATGCGAGTCTCACGTTCGCCCCCGCGGATGGACGCCACCTGTATGTTGTGCAGCATGGATGGCCACCACCGCGGCCTGTATCTTCGATCTTTGAGTATACGGTGGGGCCTAAGGGGGCACTCACGAAAAGCCATAAGGTGGTGGAAACCCCGTCCATATCGCCTATACAAATGGCGGCAGGCGGCCGGTATGCGTACCAATGGCACGGATCCATGGGCTCGATGCTCAGGTATCGTGTCGGATCGCAAGGACAGCTCCATCCCATGGGGCATCGTGCCGTGGATTGTCACCAAGCCATGACCCTCGATCCGAGGGGTCGTTATGGCTATTGCGTGGCCGGCAATGGTGTGGCTCAGTACGCAATCCAGGCGAATGGCCAGCTTTTGGAAATAGGCCAGGCGCGACTAGGCTACTCCGCGTCCTACCTCGTTATCGATCCCACGGGCCGCTACCTCTATGCCGGACTTGGTGATGGGGTGGTTCGCGTGTATGGCATCGGGCCGCTCGGCACACTCAAGTCGTCCGGCACCGTTCATCTCGGAAAAGGTTTTTTCCCGCCCTTCGTCATCGATCCTAGCGGCAGGTATGCCTATGGAGTACACAGTCACTTCAACAGCAAGGGCACGCTTGCGACCTTCGTTTCGGAATACGTGATCAAAGCCAACGGCGACCTTGCCAGGATGGGCCGCGTTGCGGTAAGGCAACTAACGCCGGATGCAAGCCAGATCGACCCTCGGGGCCCTTACGTCTTCCTGTTTTCCCGTCTCGGCGGGGAGGTCTGCGAATACAAGATCTTGTCAGGTGGCATGCTTATGCCGATCAAAAGTAGGTTCCCCGGCCTCAATGACGTCAATGACATCATTATGGATCCCACAAGGAAATATCTATTCTTCAGGCACAATATCGGGCCCGGAGATGGGCAGGGACCAGGAAAAACCGTATACCTCGCGGTATCCATGGGGCCCGATGAGGCCATTGCGCCGATCGGCTTTGTTGCCACCGGCAGTGCGCCACGTTCACTCGCAAGTACTCCGTATTGAGGGGGTGGGAATCGGTTCGATCCAAGGGCGCGTGTAGGTCGCTAAGCCGGGCGTTGGTGGTGGCCCGCTTGGCTTTCTTGTCAACAAGACGGCTCGGCCATTTTTCGGGTCACCATTTTGCGGTGGCTCGAAGCTTGTTCAAGGGGTGCGCGGCCGCCCGCATCGCCAGCAAACCGTACGAGCCGTGCACTTAGCTGTTTATCAAAGAGGCGGTCGCCGAATCATAACGGAAAAACGCCAGGGAAGCGCAAAGCGATGTACCCAAACGCCCTACTGTCGCGCCGCTTCATCTTGAGTTCTGCATACCACCGGATTGGCGCCGAATCGTGCTTTGCCACACCGTCTTGTGCGCACAATAGAACTACCAACAAACCGGTGTACATGAAGATCTTTGGACTCGGGTCGGCTCACTCAGTGCCTCTACCAGCGTAGGTGGTTTCCCATAAAGCCGTTTGCGGTCCATGGGCCCGCGCCTGCAAGAAAGCGCAAGCCACGGCCGCTAAGACGACCGCAAGAGCGCCGGCAGGCGGCTCAATTGGTGGACGATGATGAAGCGCCCCCCGCCCTTTGCGATCCGCGCCTTCCATTTGTGCATGCGCGCGATATAGCGTGTGGGATTCATGTTCTCGCCGTACGATTTGATGACATTGACCGCGAACACGGAGACTTGGTTCAAGGGTAACGGTACATGGCGCACGGCGCCGGGCGGAAGATCCTGGCGCATGTCGGATACCACGATGATTTCCTTGCGAGCGGCGGGGATGCCCCGCAGAAATTGCGCCGCCTCCAAAAGCGCGCCGCTTATATCGGTGTAGGCTGTGCCACGCCGCTTCTCCATGGCCTTCACGAATGCCGATACGCGAGCCGCCATCGCGCGTTTTTCCGCATCGGCTTGCGCTGGTCGGCGGGATAGGGTGATGGCCGCCACACGGTCCTTGTTTGTGAAGCTCAAGCTTGTGATGCGTGCCACCGCGATGGTGTCACCAGGCTCCAAGGTGCCCAAGAGATAGCGGATGATGCGCGCGGCCTTCGGAACCGCCTGGATATAGGATCCAGAGGTGTCGACCAGGACATAGACGGCACGGCCACGCGGGCCGGTAGCGCATCCTGACAGGAGCAAGGCCAGAAGCAGGGGCGGCAGAAGGTGCTTCATCCACGCGACTCCGGATGGGCAAGACGCTCCGTCCGTTGGCGCTCCATGGTGGCATGCCAGGTCTTCTCGATCACGAGCGGCAGGAAGATGACGATGTCGTAGAGGGCATTGATCGCCACGCCGAGATAGCGCACGAGGCGCGCGATCACATGCAGGGCAAGGCTTAAAAAATGGAGCATACCCACCAGGATCATGCCGCCCACGGTGCGCGCGGAATAGATGAAAGACTCTAAGGGGATGGCGACGAACGCCAAGGCAAAGGGCAGGATGAAGCCAAGCACCATCTGGCCCGCGGTGGGGATCCAGGAGTTGATGGACAAAAGGCTCACTTTGGCGTGGGTCGTGAGCGATGCCGCGAGCGCCTCATTGTCAACGGCAAGTTGCTCGCGCAAGAGCGCAAGCGCTGCCTCTATGCCCGCCATGACGATGAGAAGGCTAAGCGCCGCAATCATGAATCGACGCCGCATGGGCTCGTTCATATGCGCGATCCGCGGGAAAAGGTGGGTGATGCGCAAAGACTCCATGAAGAAGAGCCCCATGGTGGCCTCTATCAAAATGATCACGAGCGCGGCCACGTCGGCTGTGCGAAAACTGCCGATGTAGCTGCCGCCCCCCACCATCTCCGACATCGGCAAGGCGATCAGATGAAAGTTGATCACGGTTCCGCCGAGCGCCACGCAAAGGACGAAGAGGGACACGAACAACTGTACGAAGGCCGATGAGGACAAGGTGCTTTGTATGGCATCCGTCTCCTTCGCGATCTGCTCGTACCGGTCCATATAAGCGTCCATGGTACCGGCACGCTCCGTCAGATGTGCCAGACGCTTGTCGACGGACTTCAGGGTGGAATCGACCGAGCGCCAGAAGGGAAGGGTCTGAGAAAGTTTCTTATGCCGCTCCAAGACGGCGCCGCGGTATTCGCCAAGCGCGCGCTCCTGGCCCTTGGCCACCGTGGTCTTCAGGCTCTCGACGACTTCCTCCACCACGCGATCCGGGCCTGGCTTCATCTTTAGGAGCGGCGTCACGGCGCGCACCCATTCCGGGGGTACCGGAGGGATCTCGCGTGACTGCTGATAATCCGCCTCTATAGTGGTGATTTCATCCAGCAGTTTGCGCTGAAGGACCGGGAAGCCCTGCAAGTCGCGTTTCAGGACCGCGTCCACTCGCTCAAACTCGCGTTCTATGCGCTGACCCACATCCTCCTTCCCTTGGGCCAGGAGCACGATCTTGTTTCGCTCGCGCAGAGCGTCCGCGGCCTTGCGCAGCGCATGACTTGCGAGACGAAAGGGGCGGCTTAAAGCGCGTGTCGACAGTGTCACGGCCGCTTCAATTGAGGTGCGTGCCAGATATAGGCAGACGAGCGTGAGGACTGCTGCCCCACCGGTCATCCATGGATGCAGGTCTCCGTAATGGGCCACGATAGACATTGGGTCTCCCTCGCGCTTCCGGCGGTCTTTAGAGTGATTCGTTATTTATAGATGGTTGTAAGCGGACCCGACCATAACGATCGGACAAAGTCGCGCTCTGGGGGGATATACGGGATGGACGCATCTCAGAAAATAGAATAATGCTATCTTGTAACTAACGGACTTATAAGCATATTGCGCGTGTTTGTGGGAAATGAAGCAAAAGCGCAAGATTTCCGGTAATCAGCCCTCGCACGGATTGCCGGTCGCCACAACCTTGGGTGTTCTCTACAACACCGGGGCGCGCACCTGGATATCCCGGCACCCGCCACGGTACATCTGTATGGCAGGGATGAATTCCACGAGTGGTGGGCCGGGCGACAACTCACGCACGCCGGGGGCAATATCGTGGTGCTGGGCTGGAAAAGAGACGTTACGACCGGATCGAATTTACAGCAGAGCTTGGATTTGACCGGACGCCATCCAGAAATGGGAAGAGCAGGGTGGTGGGGAAGAGCAGGGTGGTGGGGATAAGACGGCGCCAACTGCAAACGGTATGTCACGGTGGCGGCCTTGACTGGCAGCCGCCGGTCCCCTCATGCGCACGCTTGCCTGGACTGCCCGCATGGCGCGTCAGATGCGGATGCCCCGTGTGAGTACATGTTTGCGCTCCGGTCGAGCGTCTACCACCGCGTCGTGGTCGCGGCGCACGGCGCGGGCGCGGAAGAATTTTTGCTCTATTCATACTGCGCAGACTACATGAACAAGGCTAATTCACTGACAGATCGCGGCCTGGTATGCGACGAGTCTCTTGCTGTTAATATATCTACTATCATCGTATCGACGCACATCCAGGAGCGGCGCGCCGGGGTGGCGCTGGCAGAAATGCTGCTGGATGGGGAAGAGCGGCGGGTGCTGGCCAAAGAGCATTGTGAACAAGACAGCAGCAACGCCCGGGCGCAGCTGCGCGGGGTGGAGAAAGCCCGCGCCTGGGTGCGCGCCTTCGCCCCGGAACTCGACCGGCTGGCCCTGGCCCTGGCGGGCGCGCCTGCCGACCGGGCACTGCACAAAATCATAGGGTTCGATGAGCTGGCGCGGTTGGCAAGCAAAGTGCCGGCGGGTGCGCGGCGCATCGATGCGACCATCATAGAGTCCGTGGACCTGCGCCATGCGCAGACCCCGATCATCCCTTTCGGGAGTGATTCATATGGACGAGCACACGACGAGGCGGGCGCTGTCGGATTTTGTCCTGCGCCAAAGCGGACGCCGGGCATCGAACACGACCCTCGACTGCATCCTGGATGAGATTAAGGCCGCAGCTCTGGCGCGTGGGATCACGCCCGCTCAGGCGTGGGCGGCGCTGCTCGCGACCGCCGAGCGCCTGCTCGACGTGCATGGCGGCGACGCCGTAGCGGCCCTGCAGGAGGTCGCGGGCAAAGCCCCGGCTACAGAGCTTCTCTTGTGGGCCTGCGCCCACGAGCCACTAGCTGACGGGCCGCGGGCCGCCCAGGGGCCATAGCCCCCCACTGATTCCCACCAAAAACACGATCGCGCAGGGCTGGCGACGGGCCATCACGGCTCGCAATGGGCCGCCCCGTGCGCACGCCGCCAAGGTTTTGATCGCTGCCGCAATGTCCTTGCCCCGAACGCTCGCGATGGGGCGTCGGGCCAGGGGCAAGTCCGCCCACCACCGAATGATCGCATCCTCGCCTTTTGCGCTTGCGAGCGACGATCTCGGCCTGATAACGACAGAGGGCCTCGCGTAGCGTCGTGGTTTCGGCTTCGGTGCGGGAAACGAAAGTGCCGTGCCGGATCTCGGACTCGAAGTCACCCGCCCAGGCCTCGGCCTCTGCCTTGGTGTCAAAGGTGCGGACCTGCGCCGGATACCCACGGCGCCGGACATGCGCCTGCCA
>JAKBUS010000093.1 GCA_021841585.1 Pseudomonadota bacterium
CGGGGTGCGAGTCGGTCCGGCGGGTCACGTTAAGCGCGGGGTCGAGCCGCCAAAGAGTTTCACGACCTCTATCCGCCACCTTCCGCCCCGAAGTCTCTTTCATCATCCGGGGTGGCGGCAACCCCCCCACCATGATCGTTAGGCGCGAGATCGGCGCGTCGCGCGAAGTAGCAGCGTACCTGCATCCACTGTTCGTGATGAAGGATCAAGAGGCGTTCGTCCTCGCTCAAGTGTTCACGCAGCGCAAGCGCCAGACGCTCTTCAAGAGGCAGGGCCTTGTACGCCCGCGCGGAGATCGGTGCCACGGATGGGCTCGGTTGGGTTTCCATGAATGCCTGAGTCTCGCCAATAACGCGTGCTGGCGCGCGCCGGCACGCGGCGGCAATCGTGCCCGCGTCTAGCTCGCCTCGTGTTATAATGCCACGAAATCCGGAGTTTGAAATGTCTGGGGGTCGCACCCACATTGATCCGGTGATGATGGCGATGATCCTGTTTTTGCGCGATAGCCGCCACCGCCTGGCGATGGCGATGGTCCTGGCGAGTTTGGTCGCGGGCCCGGCATGGGCGGCGCGGGCCCGGCATCCGATCCATACGGCGCCCGTCCCGATGGCGTCGGCCGTGCAGCCCCGGCAGCAGTCGCTTATGGATCTCCTGAACACACCACCCCGGCGCAGGCCGCCCGCGGGCCGGGTGAGCGGTGCGCTGAGCAATCTCGGCCAGGCGCTCGTCCTGAAGCCGGATCTCGGCGCCTGCCAGTCGTTTGTCCATGGTTGTCACGAGGGGGCGATCGTCACCATGCCGCATAATGACGTCATGCAGACCATGGGGGCGGGGCTTGGCATGCGCGTTGGAGGTGTGCGCTTCGAGTACGCCTACGGCCTTCACACCGGGGCCAATTTCCTGGGGATCCGAACGAGGATCCCGTGATGCCAAGGCCCGCGGCGGTTCTACCTTACGTCATTGATGGCACCGCGGAGAATTTTTCACGCGCGGTGCTTGAGAATTCGCGCCGTGGCCCGGTGGCGGTCAATTTCTGGTCACCGCGCGCCGGACCCTGCCTCGTGCTCATGCCGCGCCTCGTGCGCATCGCCGAGGAATTCGGCGGCCGCATCCTTTTGGTGATGCTGAATACCGATGACCATGGGCGGCTCGTCACGCGCCTCGGGGTCCGGGCCCTGCCGCTTGTCCAAATCTTTCGCGGGGGCGAGGTGATCGACAGCTTGCAAGGGGTCTCATCGGAGGTGGACCTGCGTGCGCTGTTCGCAAGACACGCGCCAGCGTCGGATGCCGTCTTGCAGGCCCATATGCGCGGTGATACCGCACAGGCGGCCCGCCTTGCGGCGCAATCGGCCCTGGAGCGCCCAGGCGATACGGATGCGGCCTTGCAGGTGGCGAGGCTCCTGGTCCTCGACAAGCGGCCCCGTGAGGCCTTTGCGTTGCTCGATGCGTTGCCGCCACAGGCGCGTGACGAAGGCGAGATCGCGGCGCTTCATGCACATCTCGCGCTCATCGCGGCGATCCTTGAAGGAGGCAATGGGCCTGTGCTATCGGAGGCCGATGGTCTATTTCGCGAGGCCGCCTCGGCCTTGGCGCACGACGATTATGAGGCCGCCTGTGAGCGGCTCGTTGCCTGCGCGGCGTGCGATCCGGATTATCGCCAAGGGCTTGCGCTGCGCGCCGCACGGGCCCTGGCCGCCTTGCCGATGTCCCTCGAGGCGCGCGCGCATATCGACGCCTTGCTCGCCCCCCGGCGTTAGTGTCGGGCCTCGCGTCGGCGCTCATGGCCGGTGAAGCGGCGTTCGTCGGCGGGCGTCTGGATCTTCTCGTCGATGTCTTCGGCGGCATGTTTGATCACGGAATTGATCTGGCCGCCGACGAGCAACACAAGCCCCCCAAGGTACATCCAGGTAAGTAGCACGATCACCGCCCCTATCGAGCCATAGGTCTTGTTGTAGGAGCCGAAGTTATTGACGTAGTAGGCAAAGAGCAGCGAGCTTGCGATCCATCCGAAGACCGCGAAGACCGATCCCGGGGTCAGCCAGCGCCATTCTTGGCGCACATTCGGCGTGAAATAGTAGAGCAGTGCGGCAACCAGGATCACCGCCAGCAGCAGGATGGGCCAGCGAATGATGTCGAGCACGACCGGAAGCAGATGTATCCCGAGGTGGCCGGCCACGGCATTGGCGATGATGGGACCGAAAAAGAATATGGCAAACGCCACCAGGAACACGAGGGCCAGCGCCGGCACGAGCAGCAGCGCCATCAAGAGTACACGCCAGTACGGTCGTTCCTCGCGCACGCCATAGGCCTGATTGAGGCCGGCGCTGATTGCGGTGATGGCGTTGCTTGCCGAGTACAATGCAAACGCCACGCTAAGCGACAAGAGCCCATTATGGTGTTGATGCATAAGCCCTTCGAAGTCCCCCTTGACGAGCGTCAGCGCCTGGTTCGGCAGGACCTTGCCTAGTACCCCAAGCACCGTCCGCGCACGGTGGCGCACCGGCAGATAGGCGAGCAGGGCCGCAAGAAACATGAGTAGCGGGAACAGCGACAGGAAAAAGTAATAAGCGAGCTGCGCGCTATACCCGGTGAGATTGTTTCCGCTCACGCCGGCGGCCACGCGCCGCGCGAGCCTGCTGGCGCCGATGTGGGTCAGGGTCCAGGTCGGAGACCTGCGATCGGCCTTCAACGTCATGCCCGCAGGATATGAAGGCCATCCTTGTCTTGCCAGGGCCCAACGGTCTGTCCGTCTAGGCGTTCCCGAGTCCAAGCACCTCGGTTTTCTCGGCGGCGGCGAACTTAAGCATGCGCAAAACCGGCTCCAGGGCCCGCTGCCGGATCGATTCCTCGATATGAATCTCGGGCCCGCCCGTGGTAAGGACCGCCTCGAGGCTTGCCAATGTATTCATGGCCATCCACGGGCAGTGGGCGCATGACTTACAGGTCGCGCCGCGTCCGCCGGTGGGCGCCTCCAGGAACTCCTTGCCGGGCGCGGCCTGACGCATTTTGTAAAGAATGCCGTTGTCGGTGGCGACGATGAAGCGACGCGCGGGCCGGGTGCGCGCGGCCTCTATCATAGCGCTCGTGGAGCCGATCATGTCAGCCAGGGCGAGGACCGCGGCCGGCGATTCGGGATGCGCAAGCACGCAGGCATCCGGATGGCGCTTCCTCAGGTCGAGCAGGGCCTGGGCGCGGAACTCCTCGTGCACCACGCACGATCCTTGCCAGAGCAGCATGTCCGCGCCGCTTTCGCGTCTCACATAGTCGCCCAGGTGGCGGTCGGGCGCCCATAGGATTTTCTCGCCCCGTGCCGCCAGATGGCGCGCGAGCCGCAAGGCGATGCTCGATGTCACCACCCAGTCGGCGCGCGCCTTGACCGCCGCGCTGGTGTTGGCATAGACGACCACGGTGCGGTCGGGGTGGGCATCGCAGAACGCGCGAAAGTCGTCTGCCGGACAACTCTCGTCGAGCGAGCAGGTGGCCTCGAGCGTCGGCATGAGCACGCGTTTTTCCGGGTTCAGGATCTTGGCTGTCTCGCCCATGAACCGTACGCCGGCAACCACCAGGGTCTTGGCCTTGTGCTCGTGGCCGAAGCGCGCCATGTCAAGTGAGTCAGAGACGTAGCCGCCGGTCTCCTCGGCCAGGGCCTGCAGATCGGCGTCGGTGTAGTAATGCGCGACGAGCACGGCGTCCCGTTCAACCAGGAGCTTCTTGATGCGCTGAATACGGCGGGCCCGGTCGAGTGTGGCTACTGATCGCTTGTGCGCCAAGCCCTGCATGGATGGAGTGGTATTCATCGAAAATTCCTCGCAGGTTATCCCGCAACCGCGGGCTGAGTATCGCGCAGGCGGTAGAGTCGGGCCGGGCGATGAGGTCCATTGCGACGCACGTCGCGGGTCTCGACGAGGTGCGCCGAGGCGTGCATGCGCCGGCGGAAGTTGCGTTTGTCCAGGGCCTGGCGTCCGATGATCTCATAAACCGCCTGCAGCTCGCCAAGCGTGAATCTCTCCGCCAGGAATTGATAGGCGATCGGGGCGTACTCGAGCTTGCCCGCGAGGCGCTCGCATGCCCGCTGCACGATGATCTGGTGTTCCTCGGCCAACAGCGTCGTCACTTCGGCGGGGTCCGCCCAGCCGACACCGGGACGGCGGATCGGCAGCCGTTCGCAGGGTGCCAGCGCATAGTAGGCGACGATCGCCTGCGCCCCCGCCTGTTCCCCGTCGAAAGTGTAGAGTTGCTCGAGAAACACATCCTCGATCCCCGTTGCCGTCCACAGCGCGCGACGCGCACAGGCCTCCAATCCTTCTCCTGGCAACAACGCGCCCACGGGGAGCCGCCCCCGTTCCGCGTCCAGGCGCAAAAACTCCAGGCGTTCGCGAATAGTAAAGAGCGCCACGACAGTGTGAATTGCCGGCATCGCGTTGGTGTCATTCATACACCAACGCTACGCCCCCCGGCTCGCTCCCGTCAAGGGCCGCTCAAGCCGCGAGCACGCGTCGCGCCCGCACGCTACACGCCAGGGCCCGTGCGGCGTTACAATCACACCATGCACTTCTGTAGTCACTGTGGCAGCAGCTTGACCCGGCGCGTCCCGGAGGGGGATACGCGCCCGCGAGATGTCTGCGATCACTGTTCGGCCATCCATTACGAAAACCCGAAGATCGTGGCCGGCTGCCTGGTGTCGTGGGAGGGGCGCGTGCTGCTCTGCCGGCGCGCCATCGAGCCCCGCCGCGGGCTTTGGACCTTGCCCGCGGGCTTTATGGAGAACGAGGAGACGACCCGCGAGGCGGCGGAGCGCGAGACCTGGGAAGAGGCCCGCGCGCGCGTGGATATCGACGGCCTCTACACCCTGTTCAATCTCCCCCAGATCAGTCAGGTCTATCTGTTGTTCCGCGCGCGTCTGCGTGCCGCCGATTTCGGTCCGGGCCCCGAGAGCCTCGAGGTGGCGCTCTTCGATGAAGCCGACATCCCGTGGGACGAGCTGGCGTTTCCCGTGGTTCGGGAGACCTTGCGGCTGTACTTCGGGGATAGCCGCAGCGGTCAGTACCCGTTTCGTTCCGGTGACCTGCTGCGGGCGGCCGACGACAGCGATTACCGCGTCCGCCTCCTCGATGTCTCTTGAAAGTCCCGCCGTGCGCCCCCACGAACCGGTGTGAGCGTGCAAAAGGTCAGGGCGGTCCAGACAGGAAGGGGCGGCTGACTGGCCTTGCACGATTGCGGCCTTTGCTGATTGCGGACCGTGCGGGTGTCGTTGCCCCGGACCGGCCCTACCAGGGCTCGGGCGCGCATCCCGCATCCCGCCATCTATCCGGCCAATTGTCTACCGTCGACGACCAGGAGAAAGACCTTGGAAAAATACGTATTGCCTGACCTTGATTATGATTACAACGCCCTTGAGCCGCACATCTCGGCGAAAATTATGGAGCTGCATCACAGCAAGCACCATCTCGCCTATGTAAACGGCGCCAATCAGGCCCTTGAAGGCCTGAAGGAGGCGCAGGAAACCAAGAATTTCGCGCGCGTGGCGGCCCTGGAGCATGCCCTGGCCTTCAATCTTTCGGGACACATCCTGCACTCGCTGTTCTGGAAGAACCTCTCGCCCAATGGCGGCGGCAAGCCCGAAGGGGAGTTGGCGCGCGCCATCGATCGTGACTTCGGGTCCTTCGAAGGCCTGAAGGGCCAGTTTGTGAACGCCGCCATGACCACCATGGGATCGGGCTGGGCGGTGCTTGCGTGGGATCCGGCCGGGCAGCGCCTCATCACCACCGAGATCCACGATCACCAGTCCGAAATGACGCCAGGCGCCGTGCCGCTCATGGTCCTAGATGCCTGGGAACATGCTTATTATCTGCAATATCAGAATGATAAGGCCAAGTTCTTCGAGGCGGTATGGAACGTCTGGAACTGGAAGGATATCGGTGACCGCTATCAGAAGGCGAAAGCCGCGGAACTCGGCATTGCCTCCGCCACCACCTCCAAAAAGGGCGCGGCCCGCTAAGCAGGCCGCCCGCTTAGGGCCGGCGCGGGCTGGCCCTATCGTTTTACGGCGGGCCCCGGTAGACTTAAAGTCGAAACCGGGGCCCGCTTCCTTTGCGCCACACGTCCGGACCGGGCGTCCCGTCGTTTACCCACTTACGACTAGGAGCTTACATGCATAAGAGGTACGCCGCGTTGGCGGCTATAGGCTGCCTGTTGGCGGCCCCCGTCATGGCCAAGGGCCTCTCACCCAAGGCACAGTTGAGTTACAGCCTCGGCTATCAGCTAGGTGCGAC
>JAKBUS010000094.1 GCA_021841585.1 Pseudomonadota bacterium
TGCCGCCGCACTCGCCGACTGCGCGCACACCGAACGCACCGGGATCTTTACCTCGGGTATCGTCGCCACCGAAGAGGGTCGCCAGATCGCGCTCTTCTTCACGGGCGTCCGCCACGCCGGCGAGAATCTGGCTCAGGTGTTAGCGCATCGCGCAGCCGATCTGCCCGCCCCCATCCAGATGTGCGATGGCCTGTCGCGCAACGCCCCCAGCGGCTTCGACACGGTGATGTCTTCTTGCCTCGCCCATGCACGGCGTAAGTACGTCGAATTGACCGAGACCTTCCCCGAAGAAGTGCGCTTCGTGCTGGAGACCCTGCGCGAGGTGTATATCACCGACGCCCGCGCCCACCAAGAGGGTCTTACCCCCGAACTACGACTCCTGCGTCACCAAGCCGAGAGCGCACCGCGCATGGCGATCTTGGAGCAGTGGATGCGCACGCAGCTTGAGGAACGTAGGATCGAACCCAACTCGACACTCGGTGCCGCCATCCGTTACATGCAGAAGCGCTGGCCGGAACTTACCTTGTTCCTGCGCGTGCCGGGTGCCCCGCTCGATAACAACGTGACCGAAAGGGTTCTGAAAAAGGCCATCCTGCATCGCAAGAACGCGCTCTTCACCCGCACCCTGAATGGGGCCCATGTCGGCGATACGTTCATGAGCCTCATCCACACCGCCGAACTGAACCACGTGGCCCCGTTCGAATACTTAGTCGCGCTCCAGCGTCATAGTAACGAAGTCGCCGCTCACCCCGCCGACTGGATGCCCTGGAACTACCAGGCGACGCTCGCCTCGCAAAACCCCGGCCCTGAACCCCCCCCGATTAGCCGATCCGCGCGGTGGCCCAAGTGGTTTACGCATCCTTACCGGAAGGGCACGAATCATCGTCACGTCAGGCAGATTTACAAAAAACGCGGAGAACTTCGCGCACGGGCGCGGCATTGAACTGGTCCCGGCGGAACAATTCCTGGCCGAGGTTCGCAGCCATGTCAGGCGCCAGTGATATGTGAGGGGCCGTCGGCATACGCTCGAACGGGTGCGCTCGGCCACATACAGACGCTCGGCGACGCGGACAAGCGAACCTTCGAGCGATCGATGAGCCTGCAATGACGCCCCAAGGCCTTCGCGTGCTTGTCGGCCGAAGCGGGCGCTGGCTGCGATTTGGGGCAGCGGCCGCGATGCGACGGGCAGCGGTCGCCGAGATCGCCGTCAACCACTACCGTCCAGTTCGAGCCGGCGCAAAGTGCTTAGGTCGGTGTCCACCGAACCGGCAGCAGCCCAAAGGTCGAAGCGTGAGGCCGGAGAATCCTCAGCGATCGCTCGCCTTGTCGCAATTTCATCCTAGACCGGGCGAGCCCTGCGACTCAAAATTGACAAACGTGTCCGTGCGATACTAAAGTATTTGTGCGTGCGCAACTCAAGCCGGGGAGGTCTCGATGGCAAGGTTCGTCCTGGTATTGGCCAATGCAGCCGTTGACAGGCTGTGCTAACCGCTGGTGCACAGTTCCTGCCAACGATCCAGGCCCGCCCTTCACGAGCGAATCATGCAACGGCCCTGGCCATTGCATGATGCCCTGTCAAAACCAGTGGCACATGTCGGAGATGAACCATGAGAACTCAACAACTCGCCGTCGCGCTCGCCCTCGCGCTCGGCAGCTTCGTCTTGTCGATCCCGGCGCAAGCCGTCACTCACGACCAGATCTGTCAGGCCAACAGGGACCAGTGCATAAGCGGATGCGGCGGTATGGCGCAATGCACCAACGCATGCTGGGATAACTATTACCGGTGCAAGCAAGCAGGCCAGTGACGGCTGTCGATGGCTGTCCAAATCCGCGCAAATCTGGCGCCGAGGGCAGACGACGGCTCGGCGCCGCCAGCCGTTTGAGGTGACAGACATTGAGTGCGGTGTTGAGCGCCGTCGCTACCGGCCGCGCAGACGGTCGGCAGGGGAGTTGCAGTCCGGTGGACTGCCTACCGGGGCCGATTTTCGGTCAGACCGGACCTGCCGACCGCCAGGACCGGCGGAGGGCACCGTCGCGGCCTTCCTCCGTTGCAAAGACCGTCGGATGGTGGGTAGGTTACCTCCGATTTGGCCGGATGGGCCGGCCACCCGGAGAATGTCGGCTCAAATGGGAAATGTCGGATGATAAATACGAACCAATCTGGCTTGGCGGGAATCATCCTCGCCGTGGCCGTCTTGCTGACGTTCGATTCGACGGTATACGCCGCGACTGTCGAACTCAATTACGGTCAACCGGCAAACCAACATCTGTCCGCGGATCTTCTGTCATTGACCATCAATCGCATGACCGGGGTCGGGCAGTATGTGAACTCGGCTATGTTCGTACCGCAGAATTACGAACCGTTGGCGGCTAATTACAAATACATCAAGAACGACGCTCCACTGCCGGCTGGAAAATTCTAGAAAATTATGCGAAAACTCTTCGTCGAAGTTCCCGCAGCCTTCGCGCTGGCTTGTGCGGCGTCGCTGGCCACCATTTGCTACGCTGCACCCGGGTTGCGTCTGGACTGCAGTGTGGCGAATCCGGGTCGATGGCCGGGATACCGGGGCACGATCATCGAACTCGCGATCGACGTTGACCAGCGCACCGTGCGAGAGTCGCAAACGATGATCGACGCAGCAATCCAGCCGCCGCGCATCGTCCACGTGGGGAATGCCATGTTCGGAGTCGGCACGTTGGACGTGCTGACCGATAGTGTGATCGCCGGGTCTCTCAATCGCGACGGAGATCAATTCACCCTGGAGCGCTCGAGCGGCACCTTGACGCTGAACAGCAACGGATTAGCCCACCCGCTGACCTGGATCTGCAAGGGCGGTTGAGCAGAAATGCAGGCTATCCGTCAGAGAGAGTTTCGCTCTGGGCCACAAGGCCTTGCGGTTCATGATCCGGAACGGAGGCCCAAATTGCGCCTTGGCCGATCGACTATGTCGGGATTTTGGCTGTTTTCGGGCGCGGCGGCTAGTCGTCGCGTTGGCAATGTTGCGTATTTCAGGCCATCGTGGACGGCATTTCAGGCTGTTCATCAAACGACCGTTTGGCAAACATGCGCAGAACGACGAAAGCGGCCAAGCGGAGGCGTGTACACGCAACGGATGCGGCCATAAAAAAGGCTTGGCAGCCAGCCTGTCGGGTTGCCGCTGGGCGGTGCCGACGGCGCGTGGTATCGTGAACGGGTCTTGACGCTCGCCGGCTTAGTGAGTGGTCGTGACCGGCAGGGCAGGCGCTTCCACCGCCTGTTCTGCCACCCTCGCCAGCACATCGCGGACGCACCGATCCAGCGACAACAGTGGCGTGCCGTCCAGGCAGTCGCGCAGGTTGTCCGCCTCACACCGTTCAACCGGAGACACGCACACCCGCTTCGTGTCCCAGTTCAGGCAGGCCAGTACACCCGGCCCTGCAGCTGCAGGGCATAGAGGGCATCGTCGCCGCCCAGCTCGACGCACTCGCCCACGTCCTCGAACACGTGGGGCATGTCGGTGGCCTGGGTCATCATCCGCAGGGCGGTGGACATGTCGACGTTGGTTTGCATAGTGTTTCTCCTTGGCGTCAAACGTAAGCCGCCAGTGGGTCGGCGATCCGGTCGGCCAGGCCGGTAATCCGAAGAACGGGGATCGGCGAAGCGCCGGCATCCTCGAAGTCCGCCGGCGCGGCTGGCTGGACCAGAAGGACGCCGGGCCGATTTCCAGGAGGTAGCGGGGGCGAAGGCCGGCCGGCCGCGCGGCGGCGCTTCCAAGAGGACGCTCGCCTGCCGCCGCCCCGCATCACCCCTTTCAGGCGAAGGTCTGAGAGCAAGAAGGAATGATGGAAACGATGATGCACCAACGACAATGGCTTCGCTTGCCGATCACGGCCACTCGGGTCCATCCGCCTCGCTTTCGTCTCTCTCCGCGCGCCCTTCCATCGATTCCAGCTTTTCGGCAAGTGCCGCCTTTCGCCGTCGCGTGTAGAACGCATGGTGCAGGTCGGCCATGAAGTTCGCGTAGCGCTTGTTTCCAAGCGTGGCCGCACCATCTCGGTCGATGACTTCTGGCGTCGTGAAGAAAAGGAATTTCGCTAGTGGACTGTAACGTTGAAATAGGTGGGTCTTCCGGCTTTCGTGTGGGTAAGGGGGTATTGGGCTTGCATCAGGCGCTCCCGCAGGCAAGTATGGTACCCCTATGCGCAGGGCTCCGTCATCCATCCCCCCAAGTCCTTGATGAGGCGGAGGGCATCCAATCCGCTGGCTTTTGGGTTTGTGCTCTGTTATAACGGAGGGCATGAACGATCCGGGCCAGGATGTGGAGGTGGATGTGTCGCGCGTGCACGTGCGCCTGATCCGTCCGAGCGAGCGCGCCAAGTGGGACCGCTTGATGCGCACTCACCACTACCTGGGGCTGACCGCGCTCGTGGGGCGTAGTCTACGCTATGTGGCGGAGGCGGACCCGCCTTCCGGCCGGCAAGGCGGCCAGTGGCTGGCGCTCGTAGGCTGGGCGTCGGCGGCGCTGAAGTGCGCCCCGCGCGATGCCTGGATCGGTTGGGCGAAGGCCTTGCAATGGCAACGGATCGGGTTGATCGCCAACAATGCCCGCTTCCTGATCCTGCCGGGGGTGCGGGTCAAGAACCTCGCCTCGCGTATTCTGAGCCAGAACCTCGCGCGGCTCTCGGCGGATTGGGGGGCGGTCCATGGCCAGGGCCTGGTGCTCGCCGAGACCTTCATCGATCCGGCGCGCTTTGCCGGCACCTGCTACCGGGCCGCCAACTGGATCGATCTTGGGCCCACGCGCGGTTTTGCCAAGTCCAACGCCACCTATGTCGCGCATGGTGCGCCCAAGCGGATCTGGGTGTACCCCCTCCACCGGAAGGCCCGGCTCATCCTCTCACAGCCGAGCCCGCACCGAGACCTACCCCGCCAGGAGATGAAGACCATGACACTGACCGATGCGGACGCCGCTGCGCTCTTTGCGCGCCTGGGGTCCTTGGAGGACCCGCGCGCGAGGCGCGGGCTGCGCCACAGCCAGCGCTCGCTCATCGCCATCATTCTGTGTGCCGTGATCAGCGGGGCGCAGGGACCGACCGCCATCGGCGAATGGGTCAAACGCCTCCCGCCTACGATGCTGCGCCGTCTGCGTTGCCGCCGGACCGCCGATGGCCGCTATGAGCCCCCGTCCGAGCCCACGATCCGTCGTCTGCTCCAGACCCTCGATATCGCGGCGCTGGAGGAGAATCTTGGCGATTGGCTACACACACGCGGGGCGGAGGACGAGCCCGTCGCGCTCGACGGCAAGACCCTGCGGGGATCGCAGGATGGTGACGGTGGGCGCGCCCGGCAACTGGTCGCAGCACTCGGGCATACAAGCGGCATGGTCTTGAACCAGGTCGAGATCGCGAGCAAGGCCTCCGAACAGCAGGCGGTGAAGCCCCTGCTGGACCCTTTGCCGTTGGCGGGTCGGGTGGTCACCGCCGATGCCCTGCATACCCAAAGAGAAACGGCTCAGTACCTGGTCGAGGAGAAAGGCGCCCATTATCTCTTCACCGTCAAGGACAACCAACCGACCCTGAAGGCCGACATCGAAGGCCTCCACCTGGAGGCCTTTCCCCCTTAAGCGCGCGACGACGAATAAGGCCCATGGGCGCGTAGAGACCCGGCGCATCTGGGTGAGCGATCGGTTAAACGGGTATGTAACGTTTCCCTATGCGGCCCAAGTGGCCTGTGTCGAGCGCGAGATCTTCCCTGTCAGAAAACACAAGACCACCCTCGAGTGGGTCTATCTCATCACGAGCCAACATCGTACAGAGGCCGGTCCCGCGCGCCTCCTGGCGCAGAACCGGGGCCATTGGGCCATCGAGAACCGCCTGCACCACGTCCGTGACATGGCCTATGACGAGGACCGTTGCCGGGCGCGCGTGGGGCACGCCCCCGGACCCTCGCCTGCCTGCGGAAGTTCGCCACCAGCCTGTTGCATCTGTTCCACGTTGCGAACATCAAAGCAGCGCTCCGGGGCTTGGCTGCTCAGGCCGACCAGGTCTTAGCGATGCTGCGTCTGTAGGGCCCCCTAAAGCCGGAAGACAAAGCCAGCGTGGGGTCACACCCCGCCCTAGGCGCTTGCCTTGCTATCGCTCTTTGGGAGAAACTCTCCCCAAAAGCGGGTCCCCTCGCCGTTTCCGGCCCCGCCCCGCCGTATCGACTGGGCTCGCCTCAGGCATTTAGTGACCAAGGCGCTGCATTAGCGGCGCGACTTTGACGGAACCGTGCGATAGGG
>JAKBUS010000095.1 GCA_021841585.1 Pseudomonadota bacterium
CCTGTTTTGTCCGTCATATTTTAATGTATCACCTGCTGATAATGTATGGTAAGGCGCCTGCCAAACTCAACTTTTGATAGATGACCCTCCAGGCTCGTATCCGGGGATCTAGGTTCACTTTATTAATGCCCGTTAGGCGGTCCCCCGCATGAAGATCCATGTAGATTGAGAGAAAACCCCTGCGCCCGAGCAACAATCTTAGCGCTAGGGCTCCTGCACAACTATTGCGTTACCGGCCTTCAGTCGCACTCACAGGCGGTGCGTTACGATCCCCTGGTCCCCAAGGGCCGCCAATGCGAGGTTGACGAGATGCTGGTGGTGCGTGAACAGCATAACCTGACCACCCTCGGCGAAACGCGCGAGCGCTCGTAGAATGTGGGTGGCGCGTTCGTCGTCGGACGTGACCAACACGTCATCGAGGATCAGCGGCATGTGCGGGTGGGACGCGCGCCTTAGTTCCAAGGCCGCGAGGCGCAGGGCAAGGTAGAGTTGATCGGCGGTCCCTTCGCTCATCGCCTCAACGCCGATGAGCCGGCCATCGTCACGCTCAGCGCGGAGCGTGGGCTTTTCGTCCACCTCATCAGCCACAAGCCTTGGGTAACGACCACCGGTCATGAGCGAAAAATACCGGGAAGCGGCCGCCACCATGGGTGCTTGCGCGCGCTCGCGGAATCGATTCAGGGATTGCTGGAGCAGGGCATGGGCCAATTTCAGGCGCGCCCAGGGCTGAATGGCCGAGCGATATCGGGCGGCGGCGGCCTCCATCGCCTCGCGCGCTCGGGCGGCCTGATCCGAGGAGTCGATGGCGTTCAAGGCGCGCCGGGCCTCTTCTTCCGCACGGCGAGCCACGGTTTGCTCCTCTTGAAGCCGCGCGATCTCGACGCGACAGCGCTCCCGTTCCGTATCCAGGGTTATCGCATCCTGACCGGCGAGACTGGCGCGCAAGTCGTCCTCGGAACGGTTCGAGGCCTGGGTCAGTTGTCGGCGCAAGGTCGCTACGGTCGCTCGCGTCTGCCGCTTGTGGGCCGCCCGCTCTTCGCAGTCCGGCAGGAGGTTCGTGCTCGCGACTCCCGCAGCGGCACATAATCGCATCAGGACGTTAGCTTGCGCAGCCCGGTCGGCCTCGGCCTTTTCCTTCGCGGTTTGCGCTTGGGCGCGAGCATGCAGGAGCGCCTTTCGGTCCCGATCCTGGCTCTGCGACGCTGTCAGGCGCCTTTTCAGGCGATCCCCCAAATCCTCGGCCAAAGTGGGCTCGGGGGCCGGCTCGCCCAATAAGCGCGCGAGATCCTGGGTTTGGACCACGAAGGTCTCGACAACGGCGCGCTCTTGAGCCTGGCGATGCCGGGCCTCGGCGAGCGCCTCGGATGCGCGTACAAGGTCATCCAATTCGCCAAGCCGCGCCTTTACGGCCTCCGGCGGGCTGCCCGGCGCCAGGAAAAGACGGACATGCCATGCCTGGACGGCCGCCTGGTGGCGGGCTAATGCGGCCTTGGTCTCCTGGACCTGGCTTGTCACCCGCGCACGGTCGGCCTGCCGCGCTTGTGCGGCCTGCACGCGAGCGGTTTGTTCGGCCTCGACCCTGATGGCAAGGGCCTCCTGCCGTTCGGCCTGTGTTATGAGTGGCGCCAAGGCCTGGTCCTGCGGGGGGCATCCGAACCCCGCGAGCGCGCTCGAAAGGGCGGTCCCGGCCGCTAGCGCCCGGGACTCGATCTGCTCTTGAGTCGTGCGGGCATCCGCTAGGCGGACAGCAATGGCGAGGGCTTCCCGGCGCATGATCTGCCACGCGTGCAAGCTATCGGGTTCCAGGGCCGGCAATCGGGCATCGGCTAGCTGGCGTGACCAAGCCGCTTGCCCATCTTCACGGCGGCGAGCCAGGGCACTCAACTCCTCGGTGATCCGGGCACGGCGCGCTCCCATAGTTTCGATGCGCTCGGCGCATTCCTCGTATGTCGCGGCACGGGCCGCATCGCTTCGCAAGAGATCCGCTTGCCGATCCGCGCTGGCCTGCGCAGTCTCAAAAGCCTCAGGCAAGGCCTGATCGGCATCAAAGGCGCGGCACGCATCCGAGGCTTCGCGGCTACGTTCGACATAGGCCTGCCGAATCAAGGACCACCCCTCGTCCCGACGGGCA
The DNA here is from genome assembly GCA_021841585.1 of Pseudomonadota bacterium. Taxonomy (GTDB): domain Bacteria; phylum Pseudomonadota; class Gammaproteobacteria; order Acidiferrobacterales; family Acidiferrobacteraceae; genus Acidiferrobacter. The sequence goes on from JAKBUS010000095.1 coordinate 2,132, forward strand.
CGGGCAGAGCGGAGCGTCTCGGCTGTGACCACTTCGCCCACCGCCGCGAGCTCCCGTTGGCGCCGGCGCTGCTGTTCGATATCGGTCTCCAAACCGACATCTTCGGTACGCAATGCACGCATCTCCTCGTCAATATGGGCGGACGCGCTTCGGGCGCTCGCGATTTGGGTGTCGAGCAGGGGGCGCATGGCGCCTAGCGCCTCCGGGTTCTCGACCCCCATCTCCGAAAGCGCTTGGCGTAGCTGGTCTGCGAGCGCGCGGATGGATTTGTGGGAGCCGTCGATAAACCGAGACACGTCCCCCAAGCCCCGGGCCTCGTTCAAGGCCTGCATCAATCTCTCGCGCGCCGCGCGGTCAGGCATGACCTGCGCCTCGTTCCCGGCAACCGCTTCCGCCTGATCGAGCTCCTGAATCCGGGCCTCTTGAGCCGCCCGCTGCATCGAGAGTGTGTGTAGTTGCGTGAGGTGCGTATCCAGCGCGGCCCGGTCCGCCGCGGATGGCGCGGCGACGAGCAGTTCGTTGAGAGGGCGCCCGGGGGCGATGCGCGCCGCCTGGGCCGTCTGTGTTGCATCGAGCTGGGCGATAACCGCTTCCTGTTGCGCCATAGCAACGCGGGCGCGGGCCACGCCGTCGATCATGGCAAAGAGCCGCTCAATCGTCTCGGCGTGCTCCAAAAGCGGCGCCTCGACCACGAGATGTTTTAGGGCTTCGTCGGCACCCCGCTCTTGCTGCTCCGCGTCTCGTCTATCTGTCTCGGCACGCGCCAAGGCCTGCTCAGCGGCCAGACGCCCTTCGCGGGCGGTGTCGGGAAGATCAGGGACGGCCTCCAGTGTTCGCAACTCGGCCTGGGCTATGTCGTACTCACGCAACAAGGGCTCGACTGTCCGTAATTCGGTCAGCGTGCTTTCCTGTCGGCGCGCCGCGGCGAGCGCCTCATCCAGGGCCGCAAGCGCGGCCTGGGCCCCCTCGTGCGTGCGATAGAGCGCCTGCCAAGCGGCGGGGCGAATTTGCGCCTCCTTCCAGGCGTGGCGCGACTCCTCGAGCAAGAGACGCGCGGCGTTGATGGTGGCGGACTGGGCGCGTCCATGGGGGTTGAAAAGGTCCTTAGCGTCCGCGTCCAGCTTCGTCAGGATCGCGGCAATGCCGCGCGTGCCCGCGCTCGCCTCGAAGAGCGCGGCGCCCAGCTCGCCCTGACCCTCAAGCAGGAGACGCCCACCTGCCCGCAGGCGCGCATGATCCAGCCCGAATAGGCCCTCGAATGCCTCACGCTCGAGGCCCCCGGTCAGCGCCTGCTCCTCCTCGCGACCCACCTCGGGGGAGGAGAGTGCTTGGCCGGAGATTCGATCGAAATAGGAGAGCGTTATCCCGCGGCCCTTGCGGCGCATCAAAGCGAGCTCACGTCCGGTCGTGTCTTGGAACACCCCGGCGATGCGCAGGTCGCCGGGGGCATGAACGAACGCATCATGGCTGCGCAAGGGGATCCCAAAGCGCAGGTCGATCATGGCCCGCAGCGCGCAGGACTTCCCGGCCTCGTTCAGTCCAAAAATCAGATGGAGGTCGGTCGCCGAAGGCGTGCCCGGGCTCACGAAATTGAGCTCGACATCGGTAAAGGGGCCGAAGGCTTGCAGTCGGAGTTGGGCAAGTTTCACGCGCCGTCTCCCGTGGTCGCCAAGCGGGCGAGCACCGTGGCCTCCGCGTCCCGTAAGAGCTGCCGCATAGCCTCGACCTCGCTCAGGCGCGGAACGTCACCGTCCGCGACTTCCGGCGGCAAGGCGTCCAGCACACCGCCGAGTTGGGCTTGAACCAGGGCGCGGAGCGCGACCTCATCGGCGTTCGTTTCATCCACGAGCCGAATCAGTTCACCGATCGCATCTTCTCGCCGGCGAGCCTGCGCCCGATCCCCCGGCGGGGTGATATTGAGACGCACTTGCTCGATCCAGACCTCGATATCACCCAGATCCTGGGCCCCGGCCCTGACTGCGGCGCCCAACGTACCAGGCTGGCTGGCCTCGAGCGCGGCAAGCGGCGTCACGCCGGTTAAGGTGACGCGCACAGCATGCAGCCGGTCCGCCGCTCCAGCCAGCGTTGGGGTCAGGGCCTCGCAAAACGCGCCGCTTATCTGATCCAGGGCCTCGATGTGGTCCAGGGGGACGGCGAGGTCGTGCCAGCGCACCGCGTCCAGGGCGAGGAATTCGGATTCCATTCTATTGGCCAGGACGATCACGAGCTCGCAGCCTTTGGGTCCCGTTTCGCGCGCGTGTCGCCCTTGGAGGTTGCCAGGAAAGACGATGCGCGGCGCGCTTTCCGACACCACTTCCCGGGCATGAACATGGCCCAACGCCCAGTAGTCATAGCCCTTGGCGGCGAGCGTGGCGGCATCCGTGGGAGCATAGGTGTCGTGGCGCGATGAACCCCCGAGGCTTGTGTGGAGCACCCCGATATTGAAATACCCAGGAATGGGGGAGGGGTAAGCAGGAACCAGATCTTCCGGAACGGCGCGGTCCGGGAAGCTGCGGCCATGGATCGCTACCGACAAATCGTCGATCGCTACGGTGTGGGCGGCGCGGCTCGAGAAGACCGTGACATTCGGCGGCAGGATTAATTGCCGGGCAATCACGCCTTGGGCGTCGTGGTTTCCCTGGGTGATGAAGGCCCGTATACCGGCTCGATCTAAACGCACCATTTGCTCGCGAAAGAAAAGGCCGGTGTGAAAATCCTGCCAATCGCCATCGTAGATGTCGCCTGCAAACAAAACAAAGTCCACCGGCTCGGAGATCGCCCGATCGATCAGGCCTTCCAGGGCCCTGCGGGTTGCGGACCGCAACCGTTCCACCGGGGCGCCGTCATAGCGATCCAAGCCCCGGAGCGGGCTATCGATATGTAAATCGGCGGCGTGCAGGAAACGCATCGTTTTGTGGTCTCATGGCACAGTGGGCGGAAGTCAAGGGATCAGGGTCCGTTTGTCTGCGCTCGGGCAATGGCGTCCGCCGATGTTACCGGCCCGCCCGCGTTGTTCTATGCCTCTCCGGCTTCCCTGGGATTTAAGGTTCCCGCGCATTTCGTCGATCCTGGTCACCGAATTCGCGTAGGTCTTTGAGACTAGCCTATCGGCGAAAATGAGGCTCGTCTACCTCCTGGCGCGAGCCTTCCTCGTCGTCAGCTTCGGTGAGTTCCGCACGAAGCAGCGTCATTCTATAGCCATCGCGCTGGCCGAGCGCCTACTCCGTCAGGCAGGTGACGCCGTTCGGCCACGATAACCAGACGTGGGAATCGACCCCTTCCTGCTCCCCAATAACCCCGGACATGGTGCTCGCCCGCCACCGGAAGATAGGCCGGAAGACACCGGCCAGCGCGAACAAGTGGGGCCGTTACCTGCGGGCCCTGCTCACCTTCGCGGCGGGCCGTTACACCGACAGCGAAGGCCGCCCCATTCTGACCGACAACGCCGTAAATCTGGTGATCACCACCGAGCGCCTGCGCACCCCCATGGACGGATCGGGGACTTTGTGTTGAAGGCGGCCAAGGTACGCGAGAGCGCCGAGGTCGTGGCCTTGGACCGGGCGTTGTAACCCCGCAAAGGGGCTCGGCGCGTCTCCCCGTACGTCTTATACTGTAACCCATTAGGTGACGGCATGATCCAGAGCTTCCGGCACAAGGGCCTCAAGCCGTTCTACGAGACGGGCAGCAAGGCCGGGATAGTTGCCGACCATGCCAAGCGGCTGCGTGTGCTTCTGGCTCGCCTGGACGCCGCGAGCAAGCCCGAGGATATGGACCTGCCGGGGGCACGTTTACGCGCATTGAGCGGCACGTGGCACGGTTATTGGGCCGTCAACGTACGGGCAATTGGCGGCTTATCTTTCGGTTCGAAGGGGCGGAAGCCCCGCGATGTGGATTACCTCGATTATCATAGATCCTCCGCAAGGAAACCCGCGACTTGAGTCGCGGGCGGAATTGCGGGTGCGCGAAGCGCACCATGTGGTGTACACTGTGACGCATGGTCGATGTTGCCACGAACCGTAATTGTGTCTACCAAACGGCATACCATGTGATCTGGTGTCCGATGTATCGGGGCGA
>JAKBUS010000026.1 GCA_021841585.1 Pseudomonadota bacterium
GCGCTCGCGCGCGAGCGCAGGCCCTGCACCACGGGGTGGCGTGGCCGCGCTCGCGCGGGCGTTTTGGGTGCAGGTCGGCGCCAGGCCGCGTCCTCGAGCCCCGCTCATGTCGGCCTCCATCAACGGCCCCGATCCCCCGGTGTGGCTGGTCATGGGCCGTAGCCTTCTTTATTTTTGCGTCCAAGGGCGTTGGCGGATTGGCGCGCCAAGTGGCATCATGAGGGACCTTCCCTGAGATGGAGCGTGACGGCCGCCGCACCGCGTTCGCATTCGCTCCATCAATGACCGGCTCGCATCGATAAGGGGGAATGCATGAATCAGCAGACTGACAGGCCTCGCCAGGGGGCCACTTTGTTTTCGCCGCTCGACGTCGGCGAGTTGCGCCTGCGCAATCGCATCGTGATGGCGCCGCTTACGCGCAATCGCGCCGGGCCGGGCTTCGTCCCGCGTGACCTGAATGTCGAGTATTACCGCCAGCGCGCAAGCGCGGGCCTCATCATAAGCGAGGCCACGCAGATCGCGCCCGAGGGCTTGGGCTATCCCGACACCCCGGGGATTTACACCGACGAGCAGGTCGCCGGATGGCGGCGCGTGACCGATGCGGTGCATGCCGAGGGCGGGCAGATGGTGCTGCAGCTATGGCATGTCGGGCGGATCTCGCACCCCTCGCTCCAGCCACATCAGCAATTGCCGGTCGCGCCGAGCGCGATCAAGCCCGCCGGCCAAGCCGCGACCTATGAGGGGCTGCAAGACTTCGTGACGCCGCGGGCCCTGGCGGCAGACGAGCTGCCGCGCATCCGTGACCAATATCGCGAGGCGGCGCGCAAGGCGCGGGCGGCGGGCTTCGACGGGGTCGAGGTCCATAATGCCAACGGCTATCTCCTCGACCAGTTCCTGCGCGACGGCCCGAATCGGCGCACAGACGTCTACGGCGGATCGCTGGAAAACCGCATGCGCTTTCCGCTCCAGGTCCTGGAGGCGGTGCTCGAGGCGTGGCCGGCCGGTCGGGTGGGCATACGCCTGTCGCCGAGCGGGACCATGAACGATATGCAGGACTCAGATCCCAAGGCAACATTTACCGCCATGGTCGAGGCGCTAAAGCCCTATGGGCTCGCCTATATCCATATCATGGAGCCCCTCGAGGCCGACATCCGCCACGGCGGGCCGCAGATCCCCATCGGCTATTTCCGCTCGTTTTACCGGGGCATCCTGATGGTCAACGGCGAATACGACGGGCCCAAGGCCCAGACGGTCGTGGCCTCAGGCGACGCCGATCTCGTGTCATTTGGCCGCTTGTTCCTGGCGAACCCCGATCTGCCCGCGCGCCTGCGCGATGGACGGCCATTGAATACCCCGGACCCTCGGACCTTCTATGGTGGCGGGGCCGAGGGCTACACGGATTACCCGACGTGGGGAGGGCGCAGCGCGGATCCGCGGTCGTAAGCGGCGACGCGCATGGGGCCGCGCCCGCTTGCCCTGCCGGAAGGTTGATCATGGCGACCGCAGGGCGCGCTCCAGGGGGCGCGTCAGGGCCTCGGGGCGGGTGCGCGGGGCGTAACGCGCGAGCACCTGACCGGTACGATCCACGAGGAACTTGGTGAAGTTCCATTTGATTTTGCGCGTACCGAGCAGGCCTGGGGCGCGCGCGGTGAGCCACTGAAAGAGCGGGTCGGCGCGCGCGCCGTTGACCTCGATCTTGGCGAACACCGGAAACGTGACGTCATAGTGTTGCCGGCAGAAGGCTTGGATCTCGGCATCGGGCGCCGGCTCTTGGCCCCCGAACTGATCGCACGGAAAGCCCAGGACCACGAGGCCCTGCTCGCGGTAATGCCGGTAAAGCCTCTCGAGCCCCGCGTATTGCGGCGTGAAGCCGCAGGCGCTGGCCACGTTGACGATGAGCAACACATGCCCGCGGTAGGCGCCCAGATCCTGCAGGCCGCCATCGGCAGTGCGCACGCGCCGATCGTAAAACCCGGCGGCGGCCGGGGCCGGCTCGTTCACGCTCACCGCGGCGCGCGCCGTTCGATGAATTCGATCTTGTAGCCGTCCGGGTCCTCGACGAAGGCAATGACCGTCGTTCCGTGTTTCATGGGCCCCGCCGGGCGCGTGACGCGGCCCCCCGCAGTGGCGACTCGCGCGCACGCGGCGGCCGCGTCTGCGACCTCGATGGCGACGTGCCCAAAGCCCGTCCCCATCTCATAGCCCGTGGTGTCCCAGTTATGGGTGAGCTCCAGGACCGCGGTATCGCGCTCGTCGCCGTAGCCTACGAACGCCAGCGTGAAGCGCCCGTCGGGGTAGTCGGTGCGCCGCAGGACGCGCATGGCAAGCGCCTTTTCATAGAAGCGTAGGGACCGGTCGAGATCCGCGACTCGTATCATGGTATGGGCTATTCGCATCATCAATCCTCTGGGATTCCGTGGGGTTTATGGCTGCCGATCGTGGCCTATCCGCCACCGGGGTGTGGCTGGGGCGCCAAGCTGCCGTCACCGCGGGCGCGGGATGGTGCTGTGCCGCGCGGGCCACGAGGCGCGCATGTGGCACCCTACCGGCATGGAGGCCGCAGTACAAGACGGATGGGACTCGCTCGCGGCTTTGCCATCGCTGACCTTGAAAGGGGCGGCCGCCGGGCCCATGGTCGCTGGCGGTCGCCGGTGTGGGCCTTTTAGGCTTTCCGGGATGACGAACAATCCGGCACGCAAGAATGGGGTCAGGCGGCGCATGGGTCTGCGCGACCTCAGTCCTGGGTTCCTGACCGGGGTCGCCGACGACGATCCGAGCAATATCGCCACGTACTCCGAGGTCGGCGCGCGGTTTGGTTACCAGATGATCTGGACGCTGTGGGTGTTTTATCCGCTGGTGGCCGTCATCCAACAGGTCAGCGCGAAGATGGCGCGGGCCACGGGCAAGGGACTTGCGGCCAACCTGCGCGATCATTACCCGCCGCGGGTCGGCTACTTTCTGGTAACCATGCCGCTTATCGCCAACGTCATCAACATCGGCGCGGACCTCATGGCGATGGGGGCGCGGCGCGTTTGCTATTCGGCGGCCTGCGTCTCGCCTATGCGGCCGGTTTTCTGGTCATTATCGTGACCCTCGAGGTCTTGGTGCGTTACGAACGGTACGCGCGGGTGCTGGAGGTCTTGTCCCTGGCCCTGCTTGCCTATGTCGCGACGGCGTTCTCGGTGCGAGTCGATTGGCATCAGGCGCTTTTGGGCCTTGTGCCGACGCTTACGTCCGGCCATCACTATGCCACCGCCTTGGTGGCGATCGCCGGGACCACCATTAGCCCCTACCTCCTGTTTTGGCGGGCCGGTCAGGAGGCCGAGATCACAGAGCGTGACTCCGCCAAGGCCGCGCTGAGCGTAAGGCCCGCGCAAGCGCCGCGCGAACTGCGCCGCATCCGCTTCGACACCTATATCGGCATGGCGCTCTCGCAGATCGTGGCGTTTTCCCTCATCGTCACCGCCGCCGCGACCTTAAGGCGCCCACGGGATCGTGCGTGTCGACACCGCCAGCGCCGCGGCCCAGGCCTTGGCGCCGCTCGCCGGGCACTGGACCTCGGCTGTGTTCGCCGCAGGGCTCGTGGCCACCGGGCTCCTGGCGGTCCCGGCGATGGCCGCCGCGTGCGCCTATGCCTTGGCGGGGATATTGCGTTGGCCGCAAGGCCTGGGGGCGCCGGTACGCGCGGCGCCGCGCTTTTATCTGGTGCTCGTGCTGGTGGGCACTGCCGGTCTCGGTATCGGGCTGTTGCCGTTCAACGCCATGCGCGCGCTCTATTTGAGCGCCGCCCTGAACGGGCTGGTCGCGGTCCCGCTGCTCGCCTTCATGATGATCCTCGCCCGGCGGCGCACCGTGATGGGACGTTTTGTCAACACCACGAGTTCGCTCATGGTCGGGTGGGCGGCCACCCTGGTCATGGCCGCGGCCGCGTTCGTGTTGGTGGAAAGCTGGATCACCTAAAGTCCGTGGCATCGCGCGGCACCGCCGCACGGCTACCCTGGTTCGTTGTTCAGTAGCATGCTAAGGTATTGGGATCAGGGCGGCTTGGGCCGCCTCGGTCTACGCAACAGAGAGAAGACCACCAGAAATGGAATCGAGATCCGAAATGGACGTGGTACTGGCCCAGCCGCGCGGATTCTGTGCCGGCGTCGTGCGGGCCATAGAGATCGTGGAGCGCGCGCTGGAGGTTTACGGTCCGCCCGTGTATGTGCTTCACGAGATCGTACACAATCAGCATGTGGTCGAGGACCTGAAGGCCCGCGGGGCGGTGTTCGTGGAGCGCTTGGACGAGGTTCCCGAGGGCGCGCCGACGATCTTCAGCGCCCATGGCGTCGCCACGGCTTTGGTTGACGAGGCCGCCGACCGGCGACTCGATGTGCTCGACGCGACCTGCCCGCTGGTGACCAAGGTGCATTATCAAGCCCAACGTTATAGCGTCCAGGGCTATGCCGTGATCATCATCGGCCACCCCGGGCATCCCGAGGTGGAGGGGACCCGGGGCCGTATCCCGGGGCCCGTGTATGTCGTCTCCGATGTCGACGATGTCGCGCGTCTCGCGGTTACAGACGAGACCCGGCTTGCCTATGTGACCCAAACGACCTTGAGCGTGGACGACACCAAGGACGTGATCGCGGCCTTGCGCGCGCGTTTTACGCGCATCCAGGGGCCGGATCTGAGCGGGATCTGCTATGCAACGCAGAACCGCCAGAACGCGGTGCGCAAGCTCGCCGGCAAGGTCGATGTGTTGCTCGTGGTCGGTGCGCGCAACAGCTCGAACTCAAATCGCCTGCGCGAGGTCGGCGAGCAACCCGGGACGCGCGCCTATCTCGTGCAGGACGCAAGCGAACTCGATGAGGCCTGGTTCCGGGGCCCGTTACGGGTCGGGATCACCGCCGGCGCGTCGACCCCCGAGATCCTGGTGCGAGGCGTCCTAAAGAGGCTCGGGGATTTTGGCGTGGTACAGGTTACGGAGATGCCGGCCGAGCCCGAGACGACGACGTTTCGGCTCCCGGTCGCTTTACTGAAGAAGGCCCGTAGCCCCCTCTAGGAACGGGTCCACGAAGTAGGAGAGTGTTATGCAAGTGCCCATAAGACAACAGTGGAGCATTGGACGTTATATCCTCGGGCAGAAATTGCGGGGCAACAAGCACTATCCGCTGGTGCTGATGCTCGAGCCCTTGTTCCGTTGCAATCTGGAATGCGCGGGTTGCGGCAAGATCGAGTACCCAGAAGAGATACTGGATAAGCGCCTGAGCGTCGACGAGTGCCTGCAGGCGGTCGATGAATGCGGCGCGCCGGTGGTGTCCATTCCCGGCGGCGAGCCCCTTATCCATAAGGACATGCCGGCCATCGTCGCCGGCATCGTGGCGCGCAAGAAGTTCGTCTATCTGTGCACGAACGCCCTGCTACTGGCGCGCAAGATCGATGAGTACACGCCGTCGCCCTATCTCACGTTCTCCATCCACCTGGACGGATTGCGCGAACGGCATGACCAGTCGGTATGCCGCGAGGGGGTCTTCGACAAGGCCGTGGAGGCCATCAAGCTTGCCCGCGACCGCGGCTTCCGCGTGACGGTCAATTGCACCTTGTTCCAGGATGAGGACCCGACCGAGGTCGCCGACTTCTTCGATTTCGTGGCGGGCCTGGGCGTGGAAGGTGTCACCGTGTCGCCCGGCTACAGCTACGAGCGCGCCCCGCGTCAGGACGTATTCCTGCGCCGCGCCCAGAGCAAGACGCTGTTCCGCAAGGCGTTTGCGCTCGGCCGCCAACGCGGCGCCAAGTGGCGCTTCAATCAGTCGAGCCTTTTTCTCGACTTCCTGGCCGGTAACCAGACCTATCAGTGCACGCCGTGGAGCAATCCCACACGCAATGTGTTCGGTTGGCAGAAGCCGTGCTATCTCTTGAGCGACGAGGGCTATGCGGCGAGTTTCGCCGAGCTGATCGAGACCACCCCGTGGGACCGTTATGGTGTTGGGCGTCACCCCAAATGCGACAACTGCATGGTCCATTGCGGCTATGAGGGTACCGCGGTCAATGACACCTTCGCGCATCCCCTGAAGGCCCTCAAGGTCTACCTGGGAGGGCCGCGGGTCGATGGCCCGATGGCCCCCGACCCCGAGCCGTCCTACCAGGATCCGGGTGTGGTGGTGACCGTGCAGCGGGCCTCGCCTAAGAGCGCGGGCTAACCGCCCGCGCGGGCCATGGCCTGGACCGACCTTGCGGCGGTCGCCGCCGGCGCGTGGTTTGCGCTGCTGCTGGTGCCATGGCAGCCATGGCGGACCCGCGAGCGGCTCGAGGCGGACCCGCGAGCGCCCGCGCGCGTCGCTTTGGGTGATGTCACCGTGCTCATGCCGGCGCGCAACGAGGCGTCGGTCATCGCGCGCTCGCTGGCGGGGCTTGCAAGCCAGGGCGCGGCGCTTAAGGTCATCCTCATCGACGACGGGTCGACCGACGGCACCACAGACATAGCGCGGCGCGTAGGACTTGCGGATCTCACCGTCATCGAGGCCCCGGCGCTCGCAGCCGGCTGGACCGGCAAGCTGTGGGCGCTGGAACAGGGGCGCCAGATGGTCACGACCCCTTATGTGCTGCTGCTTGATGCCGATATCGCGCTGAGCCCCGGTCTCGTGGCGACCCTGCTCGAGAAGGCCCAGGGCGAGCATCTGGCATTGGTGTCGCTGATGGCGGCACCGGCCATGAGCGGCTTTTGGGACCGCTGGTGGATGCCGGTATTCATCTATTTCTTCAAGCTTCTCTACCCGTTTCATCTGGCCAATCGCCCCACGGCGGGCACTGCCGCGGCCGCCGGCGGGTGCCTGCTCGTGACCCGCCAGGCCTTGGAGGGCGCCGGGGGGTTCGGTGCCCTGCGCGGCGCGGTCATCGACGATTGCACGCTCGCGACCCTCGTGAAGAGGCAAGGGAGGGGTGCGACCTGGATTGGGCTTACGCATTCGGCGGTCATGTTGCGCGCCACCGACCTGCGGGGCTTCTGGCGCATGGTGGCGCGTACCGCCTTCACCCAGTTGCGCTACTCGTATACCTTGCTGGCGGCGTGCGCGGTGATCATGGGAGTCGTGTTCGTAGCCCCGTTTGCCGCGATCCTCGCGGGCGGCGAGGCCGCGCGCGCCACGGGTCTGGCCGCATGGGGGCTCATGGGTCTAAGTTATGCGCCGACCGCGCGCTTTTACCGCCAATCGCCGCTGGCGGTGGCCGCCCTCCCGGTGGCCGGAGTTGCCTTTCTCCTTATGACCTTCACGTCGGCCCTGTGGTATGCTCGCGGCCTCCGGTCCCGATGGAAGGGTCGTGACTACCGGCGGGGATCGGCGTGAGCGGCTGGACGAGACCTGCCGAAACGGCGTGAGGAGAGGCTATGACACGGCAAGAGGCAGGGCGGTGGATGGCTGGCGCGTGGATGGCGGCCGCTTGGCTTGCGACCGTCGGCGTCCCCGCTTATGCCGCCCAGACGGGGCCGGCTGTGGCCGTGGTCCGTCATTTCCAGAATACCCTGATCGCGGTTATGAAGGCCGGAAAGCCCCTCGGGTTCAAGGGCCGTTACGGAAAACTCATGCCGGCCGTGCGCAAGAGCCATGACGTGGCCTACATAGCCCAGTTGACCCTGGGGCCCTATTGGGGGCGCCTTACGGCCGCCGAGCGGCACGCCTTCGTGCACGCCTTTACCAAGCTTACGGTAGTCACTTACGCCGCGCAGTTCCGGCGCTATTCGGGGCAGGCCTTTCACCGCGTGGCCTCGCAGATGGTGGCGCAGCGGGATGTGCTGGTCGAGACCGAGCTTACAACCCACGGACACAAGGAGGCCACGATCGACTATCTCGTGGCGCCGACCGGGGGGCGCTGGGAGATCGTGAACATCGTCGCCAATGGCGTGAGTGATCTGGCCCTGAAGCAAGCGCAATACACGGCCATCATTCGCAAAAAGGGTTTCCCTGCGCTACTTGCGACATTGCGCGCCAAGGTCGCGCAACTGAGTCATGGCGCCCTCAAGGGTTAGGCGGGGGCGGGGTGAGCGTGGCGTGGTTTCATGGCGGTTGATGCCCGATGTCGGGTGAGGCGGGCGGTCGCGCGGGTCCTCGGTCTTGCCTGTGTCTTGTTTCTTACCGGGTGCGCGACGGCCAATGGGCCAGACCCGCTCGCGCCCATGAATCGCCGCTTCTACGCCTTCAATAGCGCGACCGACCGGTTGATCATGAGTCCAGTGGCGCGCGCGTACAAGACCGTGACCCCAAAGCCGCTACGCGCCTCGCTCACCAACTTTTTTCACAACGTGGCCTATCCGGATGTCATCGTGAACGACTTCCTGCAGGGGCGGCTTGGGCAGGGCGTCGACGACATCGGCCGCTTCGTCGTCAACAGTACCATCGGGCTCTTCGGTCTTTTCGACGTCGCGACCCCGCTCGGGCTCAAGGCCCATGTCGAGGATGCCGGGCTCACCCTCGGGCGCTGGGGTGTGGGCCGTGGCCCTTATCTCGTGTTGCCGTTTGTGGGCCCCGATACCCTGCGCAATACCCCGAGCCTAGTGATGGGGATATTCACGAATGTCTTGTATTACGTCGGCGCGCCCGCGGTCACCGTGCCGCTCACGGTGTTCGATGTCATAAACGCGCGCGCCAATGCCAGCGCCTCGCTGCGTTATGTGCGCGAAAACGCCGTCGACAAATATGTCTTTACGCGGGATGCCTATCTTCAGCACCGAAACTACCTGCAAGATGGCGGCCATCTGCCACTGAAGGCGGTCGAGCAGATGATGATGCCGCCGGGGCCGGCCCCGGCGCCGCCCGATCCCCCGCCGCTTGCCGATCCTGCGCCCCGGCCGCGGGTGGTGGTGACGATCCCTGGGCGGCCGGATGTTGCTATCCGCCCGCCGGTGCCGGCCGGATAGCGGTCGAGGAGGGGTGATGAGGACATTGGTGACGGGTGCATCGGGATTTGTCGGATCGGCGGTGGCGCGTGCTTTGTTGGCCGCCGGCCATGAGGTGCGCGTCGTGGTGCGCAAGACCAGCGCCCTTGCCAATATCGCCGATCTGCCGGTGGAGCGCGTCGAGGGCGATCTGCTCGAGCCAGCCTCGCTGCGCGGCATCATGGCTGGCTGCGATGCGCTTTTTCATGTGGCGGCGGATTACCGGCTGTGGGTCCCGGATCGGGAGGCCATGTTCCGGGCGAATGTCGAGGGTACGCGCGCGCTCATGGAGGAGGCCTTGACGGCTGGGGTGAAGCGCGTGGTCTACACCAGCAGCGTAGCGACCCTGGGGTCGGTACCGGGGGGTGTCGCCGACGAACGTACGCCCGTCGGCTATGGCGACATGATCGGCCCCTACAAGCAGTCGAAGTTTCGCGCCGAGGAGGAGGTGCATCGCCTGATCCGCCTCGGCCTGCCGGCGGTGATCGTAAACCCCTCGACGCCCGTGGGTCCGCGCGACATAAAGCCCACGCCGACCGGGCGTCTCGTGCGCGATGCCGCGCGCGGACGCATCCCGGCCTACGTCGATACCGGCCTCAATATCGTGCATGTCGATGACGTGGCGCAAGGCCACCTGCTCGCCTACGCCCACGGCCGCATAGGCGAGCGCTACATCCTCGGTGGGGACAATCTGACGCTCGCGGCGATCTTGACGCTCATTGCGCGCATCGCCGGCCGCCGGCCGCCATCGGTGCGCCTGTCGCGTCATTGGCTGTGGCCGGTGGCGCTGGCCTCGCAGGCCTACGCGCGCGTGTACAAGTCGGCGACGCCGCTCGTCACCTGGGATGAGCTGCGCATGGCCTCCAAGCACATGTTCTTCGATTCCGCGAAGGCCCGCGCCGAACTCGGCTACCACCCGCGTCCCGCGGAGGAGGCGCTGGCCGATGCCGTGGCGTGGTTTCTCGCGAGCGGACACGCCGGCGAGCCCCTGAGCGCACGATGACCGGCTGGATCATGATCGTAGCGCCGGTCGCCGCGATCCTCGGGCTTGCGGTCCTGATCGCACAGGTCCTGGCCCTGGGGGCGTGGCCGGCACGCGAGCCGCAGCCCGCGCGGCTACCGCCGATCTCGGTCTTGAAGCCCCTGTATGGCGAGGGCCCTGGACTCTATGAGTGCCTGCGATCGTTTTGCGTCCAGGACTACCCATCCTATGAAGTCGTATTCGGGGTGCAGGATGCGCAGGATCCGGCGATCGCGGTCGTGCGCCGCCTGCAGGCGGAGTTTCCGGGGCGCGTCCTTACGCTCGTCATCGATCCCGCGCGCCGCGGCGGCAACGCCAAGATCGATAATCTGGCGAATCTGATGGCGGCGGTGCATCACGACATCCTGGTACTGGCGGATGCCGATATCCTCGTGGGCCCGCATTATCTGCGCCGCCTTGCGGGTCCAGTGCAGGATCCGCGGGTCGGTATCGTGACCTGCCTGTACCGGGGCTCCGCGGCGCCCGGGCTGTGGTCGCGTCTCGGTGCGCTTTTCATCCAGGATTGGTTCGTGCCCCAGGTGCTGTTGGCCCATGCCCTCGGCTCCGCGGACTTCGCGTTTGGGGCCACGATCGCGCTGCGCCGTCCGGTGCTGGAGGCGTGCGGCGGATTCGAGGCGCTGGGCTCGCAGCTTGCCGATGACTACGCGCTCGGGGCGCGTACGCGGGCGCTCGGGTGGCGCACGGTCCTGTCGTCCTATTACGTCGATACCGTGGTCTGTGAACCGCGTCTGCGCGACCTCGCCGCTCATCAACTGCGGTGGTTGCGGACCATACGCCTCATCAATCCGTGGGGCTATTACTTCTCGGGCGTGACCTTCGGATTGCCGTTGGCGGTGATCGCGGCCGTCGTCTCTGGCCGGGGATCGGTATGGGCTCTTGCGTTTCTGGCCTTAATCACGCGGCTCGTGCTACATTCACGCGCTTGCGGGCGCCTGCAAGCGCCTCGGCGCTTCGGGCTCGTTCCCCTGGCGGATGCCTTGCTTTGTGGACTGTGGGTCCTTGGGCTCGTGGGGCGCAAGGTCAGGTGGCAGGGCGCGACTTTGGCCGTGGGCCACGATGGGAGCATTAAAGCGAATCGGGAGTAAGTGTAATGATGAAGACTCTATTTCTGCATCCGCCGTCCTATGAGGGATTTGACGGCGGGGCTGGATCGCGGTACCAGGCCAAACGGGAGGTGCGCTCTTTCTGGTACCCCACTTGGCTCGCGCAGCCCGCGGCCTTGGTGCCGGGCAGCAAATTGATCGATGCGCCGGCGGCAGGCTACAGCCTCGAAGAGGTGTTGCCCATGGCGCAGGGTTACGAGCTCGCGATCTTGCATACGAGCGTGCCGTCGTTTGCCTACGACGTACAAGTCGCCGAGGCCTTGAAGAAGGCCTATCCGGACATGAAGATCGGGATGGTCGGCGCCAAGGTGGCGGTGGCCCCCGAGGAGTCCCTCACGGCCTCGCCCGCTATCGACTTCGTGGCGCGCGAGGACTTCGATTTCACGATCAAGGAGGTCGCCGAGGGCCGCCCCTACGCGGAGATCGATGGACTCACCTTCCGCGATGAGAAGGGTACGGTCGTGCATACCCCGCATCGGCCGCCGATCGAGGATATGGATCAGCTGCCCTTTGTCACCGAGGTCTATAAGCGGGATCTGCGCGTCGAGGACTATTTCATTGGTTACCTGAAGCACCCCTACGTCTCCTTCTATACCGGACGGGGATGCAAGTCGCGCTGCACCTTCTGCCTGTGGCCGCAGACCGTGGGCGGTCACCGCTATCTCGTGCGCAGCGCCGAGCACGTCGTGGAAGAGGTCAAGCTCATACAGCGGTACTTCCCGCAGGTCGCCGAGGTGTTCTTCGACGACGATACGTTCACCGACAATGCCCCGCGCGCCGAAGAGATCGCGCGCCGGCTCGGCAAGCTCGGCGTGACCTGGTCTTGCAACGCCAAGGCCAATGTGCGCTATGAGACCCTGAAGGTCATGCGCGACAACGGTCTGCGCCTGCTGCTTGTCGGTTATGAGTCGGGCAATCAGAAGATCCTGAACAACGTGAAGAAGGGCGTGCGCCTCGATATCGCCCGGCAGTTCGCCAAGGATTGCCACAAGCTCGGCATCACCGTGCACGGCACCTTCATTCTCGGGCTCCCGGGGGAGACCCGCGAGACCATCGAGGAGACCATACGCTTCGCCAAGGACATCAACCCGCATACCATCCAGGTGTCGCTCGCGGCCCCTTATCCGGGCACCTTCCTGTACAAGCAGGCCATAGAGAACGGCTGGCTCCAGGAAGAGAACAGCAAGCACCTCGTCAACGACCGGGGCGTGCAGATGAGCGCGTTAAGCTATCCGCACCTGAACCACACGGAGATCTATGATTCCGTGGAGTCGTTCTATAAGCAGTTCTATTTCCGGTCGGGAAAGGTCGCCGAGATGCTCGGGGAAATGGTGAAGAGTCCGCAGATGATGGGGCGGCGTCTGCGCGAAGGGGTCGAGTTCCTGCGGTTTTTCAGGCAGCGCTAAGTGTCGGGGGCGCCTCGCCGGCTGATCGTCACCGCCGACGATTTTGGGCTGTCGCCGGCGGTCAATGAGGCGGTCTTGCGCGCCGCGCGCGAGGGGATCTTGACGTGCGCAAGCCTCATGGTCGGCGAGGAGGCGGCGGACGATGCCGTGGCGCGCGCGCGCCGTCTGCCCTCGTTGCGCGTGGGCCTGCATGTGGTGGTGGCGGACGGCCGGCCGGTGCTGCCCCCGGAACGCATCCCCGCCTTGTGCGATCGCCATGGCCGCCTGGATGGCCGGCTGGTGCGTGCCGGAGTGCGGTTTTTCTTCCGGCCATCGGTGGCGCGCCAACTGGAAGACGAGATCGCGGCGCAGTTCGCCGCGTTCGCCCGGACCGGCCTTCCTTTGGACCACGTCAATGCCCACAAGCACATGCACCTCCACCCGACGGTCTTGGGGCTGATCTTGAAGATCGGCCGACGCTACGGGATGCGTGCGGTCAGGCTCCCCTATGAGCCGCCGGTGGCGGTGCGCTCGGCGGGCGGGGCATGGCGCTATGGCAAGACCATGGGTGTGGTCGGGCTGTGGGCGGGGCTCATGCGCTGGCGGCTTAACCGCGCGGGCCTTGTGCATAACGACAGGGTCCTTGGGCTCCTGGAATCCGGGGGCCTGGATGAGGTGGCGGTGCTGGCGCTCCTGCGGCGGCTTCCGCCGGGGGTGACCGAGCTCTACTGTCATCCGGCCACAAGCGATGGGGCCGCATCGCGCGCCTTGGGCTATCGGCAGGCCGATGAATTGGCGGCCTTGATGAGCGCCGAGGTGGCACGCGCCCTGCGGGAAGGCGGCATCATGAAAGTCGCCTTCGGCGATCTCGCTTAAGGGAAAGAGAAACGTCATGCGCGACAAGCGCCACAAAGGCAGCATCGACCGGCTCGACCGCGGATATTACGGGGCCCTCATCGGTTTGGCCGATTTCTCGCGGCGCCGTGCGTGGTGGGTACTGATCTTCGCGGTCACGCTGAGCCTGGGCTCGCTCGCCTACACGATCACGCATTTTGCCATCAGCACGGATATGAGCAAGATGCTGTCCCAGGATCTGCCCTTCGAGCGCGCCCAAGAGCGCTTCAACAAGGCCTTCCCGGGGCTCAGCAAGACCTTGCTTGTGGTCATCCACAGCGACTCGCAGGCGCTCTCGCGCCGCGGCGCCGAGCGCCTGACGCGCTGGCTCAGGCGTCATGGCCAGGGCATTACGCAGGTCAGCCAGCCCGACGGTGGCCGGTTCTTCGCGCGCGAGGGGTTGTTGTATCTGTCCCAGAAGGCGCTCTGGCGCCTGTCCGATCAGTTGTCGCGGGCGCAGCCGTTCATGGCAACGCTCGCCGCGCACCCGACCCTGCCGCGCTTCACCTCGCTCCTCAATACCGCGCTCGCGCGCGCGCGCACCTCGGGCAGCGCGCTGCCGGGCCTTGTGACGGTGCTCGACGGATGGCGTAAGACCCTGCAGGGCCAGGAGCAGGGCCGATATGTGGTGATGCCGTGGGGGAGCCTCATGGGGGTCGCCGCGCCCGGCGGCGGCACGGCCGGCGACAGTTTCGTGGTGGTAAAGCCCCGTTACGACTACAAGGGGGGCGCGCCGGTCCGTATTGCGTTGCGCAGCGTACGAGCCGGGGCCCAGGCCCTCGGGCTCGATGCCGCGCATGGCGTCACCGTGCGCATAACCGGATCGGCAGCGCTCGACAATGATCAGGTCAAGACCGTGTCGCAGAGCGCGGGTCTCGCCACCGGCCTGTCGCTTACCCTGGTACTGGTCATGCTGGTCCTGGGTTTGCGCCGTCCACGCTACGTGGCGATCATCCTCGCGACCCTTTTTATGGGTTTGACCTGGACTGCGGCCTTCGCGCTTGTCGCCACCGGGCCCATGAACCTGATCTCGGTGGCGTTTGCGGTGCTGTTCGTGGGGCTCGGGGTCGATTTCGGGATCCAGTTCTGCATCCGCTATCAGGAGGAGGGCGCGCACGGCGACAACGGCCAGGCGATCTGCGCCACAGCGCGCGGCGTCGGCAGCGCGCTGAGTCTCGCGGCGGTGGCCGCCGCCATCAGCTTCTACTCCTTCGTGCCGACGAGTTACGCGGGCATTGTCGATCTTGGTATCATTTCCGGCACCGGCATGTTCTTTGCGCTCATCGCCAATCTGACCGTGACCCCGGCGCTGCTCACGATCTTCGTCAATGGGAATGCGCAGGGGCGGCCGCGCGGCCGTCTGCGCGGCCTATTGGCGCGCATCCCGGTGGCGCGCCACCCGCGCGCGATCGTCGTCGGCGCCACGGTGATCGCCGTCGGGCTCGTCCCCATGATCCTCGCGAGCCGTTTCGACTTCGACCCCATGCATCTCCAGGACCCACATAGCGAGGCGGTGTCGACCTTCGAGTCTCTGCTCAAAAACAGCCGCATCTCGCCCTATCCCATCGATATCCTGGAGCCCAACCTCCACGCCGCCCAGCACATGGCCGCGCGCCTTACACGCCTGAAGACCGTGGGACGCGTGCTCACGGCTGCGAGTTTCATTCCCAGCCACCAGAGCGCCAAGCTCGCGGTGATCGCGCAAATGGCCATGGTCGTGCCGCCGTTTTCGATCCATCCTCATCGCGCGCGGCCGCCGTCGGCGTCGCGCATTCGCGCCTCCCTGCTTGGGCTTCGCCAAGGCCTGAAGGCCTTCGCCGCCGCCCGTGTCCATGGGCGCACGGTCCACGCGGCCCGCGCCCTGGATGCCGCCCTGGGCTCGTATCTGGCGCGCTTCGGGCATGATCAGGCCGCCCTTCTGGCATTGCAGCGGCGCGTCATCGGGACCCTGCCCTGGCAGCTTGCAAGCCTCCAGAAGGCGCTAAATGCGCGCCCCGTAACCCTGCGCACCTTGCCCGCCTCCCTGCGCCAGCAATTCATCAGCGCCGATGGGCGCGCGCGGGTCGAGGTCTTTTCCTCGCTCGATCTCAACCACAATCGGAATATCGCGCGATTTGCCCGTGACGTGGCGCGCGTGGCCCCGGATGCGGTGGGCCCGCCGGTGTTGCTCGTGCAGGGCGGGCGCGCGGTGGTGAGTGCCTTCAAGGAGGCCACCGCGATCTCCTTTGTGTTGATCACCGTGGTCCTGCTACTGACCTTGCGGAGCGTGGCCGATGCCTTGACGATCCTGGCCCCGCTAGTATTGGCGGCCATGGCCGCGGTGTCCGTGATGTGGGTGTTCGGCATCTCATTCAATCTCGCCAATATCATCGTGCTGCCGCTGCTCATAGGTCTGAGCGTGGCGTTTAGCATCTACCTCGTGGTGCGCTGGCGGCGCGGGGTCGGGACCGCGCTCTTGCTCGACACCAGCACCTCGGAGGCCGTGGTGTTCAGCGCGCTTACCACCATGAGTTCATTTGGAAGTCTCGCGGTGTCGTCCAATCCGGGGATGGCGGTCCTCGGGGAGACCTTGTTTATCGCCATGGGCGCGGCGCTCGTTACGATCCTGCTGGTGCTGCCCGCCATCCTGAGCCTGCGGCAGGCCCCCGATGGGCAACATGCCTGACGTCCGCCGCGCGCCCGCCCAACGCCCGTGGACCGCGGGGGTGTTGGGGATCATGGCGGCCTGCGGCATCGCGCTTACGGCGTGGCTCCTGGAACGCCTGGGCTGGACGCCGGTCGCGGCGTTTCTGGCGCGCGCGGGCTTCGGCCTCCTGTGGCTCATCCCTTTGCGTTTCGTGGTGGCCGCCACCGAGGTGCGGGGATGGGGTGCGTTGCTCGGGATCCGGCGGCGTATCCCTTGGCTTTTGCTGCTGTGGCTTGCCATGGTGCGCGATGCCGTCAATACCTTCCTTCCGGTGGCGCGCGTGGGCGGCGAGCTCGTCGCCATCCGCCTCTTGCGTCTGCGCGGCGTGAACACCAGCACGGCCTCGGCGAGCGTGATCGTCGAGACCAGCGTCACCCTGGCCCTACAGATCGTCATTACGCTCTGCGGCATCGCCCTGCTACTCCCCGTGACGGGTATCCACGCGTCCTTGCCGGCCTTATTGGGCGGTATCGCGCTGGCGGCCGTCGTGGTGGCGGTATTCGTGGCGGTTCAGGTGCGCATCGGCCTTGCCGAATTTGCCGACCGCACGCTCGGGCGCGCGCTGCGCGCAGTCGGCGGCCGGGGGCTGCCGCTGGTCCCAGGCCTCGACCGCAAGGTCATGAGCCTGTATCGGCACCGTATGGTGTTGGCGCGCTGCGCGCTCTGGCAGCTCATGGGTTTTGCCGGGGGCGCGGCCGAGATCGCGTTGCTCGCGGTGCTGATGCACATCCCGCTCACGCTGGTTCAGGTATTCGTGTTCGAGGCCCTGATCCAGGCCATCCATAGCGTGGCGTTCGTGGTCCCCGGGGCCCTCGGGGTCCAGGAAGGCGGCTTTGTCGGGCTTGCCATGTTGCTCGGGGTCCCGCCCGATGCGGCGTTCAGTCTCGCGCTCGGACGGCGGTTGCGTCAGCTGGCCATCGGATTTCCTGTACTCCTGTCCTGGCAATGGCATGAGTGGCGCATTCGGCGCCTTTCGTCCGCGCAGGCGGCGCCGACCAGCGGTTAGGGGCGCCAAGCGAGTTCAAGAAGATTACACTTTATGTTAAGGTGCCGACCGCGAGCGCCGAGCGCGCCGGGCCGCAGCTTGCAGATCGACCAACCGAAGACGCATCAGGGAAAAGGGATATGTCCGTATCGGCAATAGATGCGACAGTAGTGAGGGAGGACGCCGACGACGAGCGCTTCCAGGCGGCCATGTTGCAGGACGTGTCACGGACCTTCGCACTAACCATACCCGAGCTTCCACGGGCCCTGCGCGCCGTGGTCGGCAACGGCTATCTGTTGTGCCGTATCGTCGATACCATCGAAGACGATCCAGATCTCGGTAGCGCCCAGAAGCGCCAGTTGTGCACGTTCTTTGCCCAGGTCGTGGCGCGCCGCGCCGACCCAAGAGAGTTTGCGCGCGGCCTCGACGCGGTCCTGGCCCCCGAAGTGCCACCCGCCGAGCGTCTGCTCGTGCGCGAGACCGAGCGCGTGATTGCGATCGGCAACACCTTCACGGCTACGCAGCGCAAGGCGCTCGAGACCTGTGTGGCGATCATGGCCGACGGCATGGCGGAATTTCAGGAGCGCAAGGATCCGGCGGGCCTGCCGACCTTGGCGGACATGGACCGCTATTGCTATTACGTCGCCGGGGTCGTGGGCGAGATGCTCACGCGCCTGTTCTGCGAGTACTGTCCGGAGATGCGGCGTCATGAGGACCGCCTTATGGCGCTCGCGGTTTCATTTGGGCAGACTCTCCAGATGACCAACATCCTGAAGGACATTTGGGAGGACCATAGGCGGGGCGCCTGCTGGTTGCCTCGCGACGTGTTTGCGCGTCACGGGTTTGCGCTCGCCGATCTCGACAGGGGGCCTGGCGATGAGGGCTTCGGCCGCGCCCTTGGCGAACTCGTCGATGTGGCGCGCGCCCATGCGCGCGGCGCGCTCGAGTATGTCTTGTTGATCCCGCGCAAGGAGGCAGGCCTGCGGAATTTCTGCTTGTGGGCGCTGGGCATGGCTGTCCTGACGCTGCGCAAGATCGATCGCCGGCGGAATTTCTCCAGCGGTCAGGACGTGAAAATCACGCGCCGCAGCGTCAAGGCGACGGTCGCGGTGAGCCGCCTGTCTGCTGGTCATGACCGGCTTTTGCGTCTCTTGTTCGCGCTTTTGGCGGGCGCGCCGCGGCCGTTGCCGCGCGGCGTCTGACGAAACGCGTCTTTGCCCGAGGAAGCACGTGGTATGAAGAGTCAGGGTGGTTCGGCAAAGAGCCGCGAGAGCCGCGAGTCATTGGTGCACGATGCGGAGGCGGCGTTTCTCGACGCGGCGCTTGCGCAGGCGCGCGACCGCATTCTCGCCGAACAAGCCCCGGAGGGCTACTGGTGCTGGCCGCTCGAGGCCGACTGCACCATCCCGTCCGAATACATCCTCATGATGCATTTCATGGACGAGATCGACGGCGCGCTGGAGGTGAAGCTCGCGCGTTATATCCGCGCCCGGCAGATGGCCGACGGTGGATGGCCGCTCTACCATGACGGCCGTTTCGACATGAGCGCGTCGGTGAAGGCCTATTACGCCCTGAAGCTCGTCGGTGATGACGTCAAGGCGCCCCATATGGCAAAGGCGCGCGCGCTCATCCTCGAGCGCGGGGGCGCGGCGCGCGCCAATGTGTTTACGCGCATCGCGTTAGCGCAGTTCGGGCAGGTCCCGTGGCGCGCGATCCCGTTCATGCCCGTCGAACTCGTGATGGCCCCGAAGTGGTTCCCGATCACGCTCGCCAAGGTCTCGTATTGGTCGCGCACGGTCATGGTGCCCTTGCTCGGGCTCTGCAGCCTCAAGGTCCGCGCGCGTAACCCGCGTGGTATCGGCATATCCGAACTTTTCGTGCGGCCCGCTGACGAGGAGCACAATTACTTCCCGGTCCGGTCGTTCATGAATTACGCCTTGTGCAAGCTAGAGCGCATCGGATTCCGGCTCGAGGGCGTGATTCCGCGGTGGCTGCGGGCCCATGCCCTCGATCGTGCCGAGGCGTGGATCATAGAGCGCTTGAACGGGACCGGGGGGCTCGGGGCGATCTTTCCGGCGATGGTGAATGCCTACGAATTCCTCGCCGTGCGCGGCTACGCGCCCGAACATCCCTATCGGCGCGACGCCCTGATCGCCATCCAGAAACTCTTGCTTGTGGGCGACACCGAGGCCTATTGCCAGCCGTGCGTGTCGCCGATCTGGGATACCGGGCTTGTGTGTCTGGCGCTCATGGAGGTCGATCGCGAAGGCACCCAGGACGCGGTGGCGCGCGGGTTGTCGTGGATGCGTGACCGTCAGCTGCTGGATGCCCCCGGGGATTGGCGCGACAGCAGGCCGAATCTGCCTGGCGGCGGTTGGCCCTTCCAGTTCGAGAACGGTCATTATCCGGACCTGGACGACACCAGTGTCGTGGCCTGGGCCATGGAGGATTTCCGTGACCCGGCGTTCAATGAGTCGATCCGGCGCGCCGCCGAATGGGTGGTGGGCATGCAGTCGCGCAATGGGGGCTTTGCCTCGTTCGATGTCGACAATACCCATTATTATCTGAATGAGATCCCGTTCGCGGATCATGGCGCCTTGCTCGATCCCCCGACGAGCGATGTCACGGCGCGGTGCGTCACCCTACTGTCGCGGGCGGCGAATGATGGGCGCTATCGCGAGGCGATAGACCGGGCCGTTGCCTATCTGCGTTCCGAACAGGAGGGGTATGGCGCGTGGTTCGGCCGCTGGGGGACCAACTATATCTATGGAACATGGTCGGTGCTGGTGGGCCTGCGCGCCGCCGGCATCGCCAGCGATGACCCGGCGGTACGCGCCGCGGTGCGGTGGCTCATGTCCATTCAACACGCCGATGGCGGCTGGGGCGAGAGCAACGACAGTTATCACGAACCGGAGACCGCCGGGATCGGCGCCCGCAGCACCGCGTTTCAGACGGCGTGGGCGGTCTTGGCGCTGATCGTGGCCGAGGAGGTCGACAGCGAGGCGGTGCGCCGCGGCGTGCGTTACCTCCTGGCCCATCGCGAACCCGGCGGGTTGTGGGAGGACGTGGAGTTCACCGCCCCCGGTTTCCCACGGGTTTTTTATCTCAAGTACCATGGGTACGCCCGGTATTTCCCGCTGTGGGCCTTGGCGTGCTACCGCAATCGGGCCGCCCGCTAGAGGCCCCTTACGGCTTTGTCGTGGCGCTGGCCGCCGAGGCCCGCGCCTTCGGCCGGCCCGTGACCCTGGGCCGACCCCGGGCGCTTCATGCCGGGCAGTGGCTGGGGGTGTCGGGGATGGGCGCGGAGCGCGCCCGGCACATGGCACGCGATCTCATATCCCGCGGGGCGCGGGGGCTCGTGAGTTTCGGTACCTGCGCGGGTCTGGCCCCGGGCCTGGCCGCCGGCACACTAGTCTTGCCGCGCGCGGTGTGCGACGAACACGGCGCGTCCTACGAGGCGCCGTGGCCGCCGGCGCTCATCGAGGCCTTGCCTGCGGGTGTGCCCATCGATGTCCTGGTGTCGGTATCGCGGCCAGTGGGTGGCGTGGCCGACAAGGCTGACCTCTTGCACCGTTACGGGGCGTGGGCCGCCGACATGGAGAGCGCCGCGCTGGCGCATGAGGCGCGCGAGCACGGCCTGCCGTTTTTGGCCGTGCGTGTGGTCGTGGATCCCTTCGATGCGCCGGTCCCGGAGGGGCTCATGCGCGGGCTCGACGCCTGGGGGCGGCCGCGTGTGGGCGCGTTGCTCGCGGCGCTCGGCATCGACGCGCGGCAGTGGCGCGCGCTTTTGCGTCTCGGCCGCGATTTTGCCAAGGCGCGGCCGACCTTGGCGCACGCCGCCGGCGTGCTGACCGGCCGGTGCCCCACCGCTGGCGCCTCAGCCGGCAAAGCGGAAGGCTGACAGCATGCGCCACGATTCATGAGTGACGCGCCGCGCAGGGCGCGAGGGCGCGCGTGGCTGCGTGTCGTGCCCATCGTAGCCGGCTTGGCGGGATTTGCCGGCGCGGCATTGCTGTTCGCGCGCCATCACCCGGCACGCATCCTCAATCTCGTAGCCTTCGCCGGATTCGGCATGCTCTGGCTCGTGCCGGTGCGCATTGCCGTCCTGACCATGAACGCGCAGGGCTGGCGCGCGCTCTTTCCCCGTGGTCAAGAGGCGTCCCTGGCGCTTTTGACCTGGCTTGCCTTTGTGCGCAATGCCGTCAATACGCTGCTGCCGGTGGCGCATGTGGGCGGCGAGGTGGCGGCCGCGCGCCATCTGGCCAAGCACGGCGTGCCGGCGCCGGTGGCGATTGCCGGTATCGTCGTCGAGACCACCGTGACGATCTTCGTGCAGATGGGCTACACGATCCTCGGCATCGGCCTGCTCGTGTCGTACATGGGCGACGCGCCGCTCATCCAGCGCCTGTTGTGGGGGCTTGTCGTCGCCCTGCCCGTGGGGCTCGCGTTCGTGTTGGTGCAGCGCCGATCACGCCCGTTCGCGCGCCTTCAGCGCGCGCTTGGCCGCTTGAATCGTAAGCTCGCCGGCGAGGCCACCGACGGCGAGACCGTGGATGACGCGATCATGGCTTTATATCGTCGCGCTGGCGCGCTCGCCTACTGCGCTCTCTGGCAGGCCTTGAGCCTCGCGGGCGGGGCCGGCGAGTTCTGGGTGATCCTGCACCTGCTCCATCAACACGCCTCGGTACGTCTAGCGGTACTCCTCGAATCGCTGGTACAGGCCATACAAAGCGCCGCATTCATGGTGCCCGGCACCCTCGGGGTCCAGGAGGGCGGGCTTATCGCCATTGGCGCCGCCACCGGGCTGTCGCCGGAGACGGCGCTTGCGATCTCGGCGGTGCGCCGCGTGCGCCAGGTCGGGATATCCCTGCCGGTACTCCTGCTGTGGTTGCGCGCCGGCCGCGCGCCCTCCGCGGACCCCCATTCCCGTCCCGGATAACGGGAGGTGGATGCGTCGCGCTTCGTGGGCTGGTAGCATCATGGCCCGGTCCGCGCCGGGACGCGGGACCCATGCGAGGAGATGCAATGACAAAGGTGGTGTGGCCCAACCTCTTTATCGTGGGAGCCGTAAAGAGCGGTACGACGTCGCTTTATGCCTACTTGAGACAGCATCCGGATATCTTTTTCCCGGAGATGAAGGAGCCCCATTTTTTTGCGCAGCCTGCGCCCGCGCGCGAGCAGCGGCATCTCATCACCTTCATCGGCGAGCAGGCGGAGTATCTGCAGCTCTATGAGCGCAGCGGCGATCGCCGCTGGCGGGGGGATGCCAGTCCCTCCTATCTCTGGAGCGCGTCGGCGGCCGCGCGTATCGCCAAGGTATCGCCCGATGCGCGCATCATCATCATCCTGCGCGATCCGATCGAGCGCGCCTATGCGCAGTACCTGATGGATTATTCGGAGGGCGCGATCGACCGGCCGTTTTTCGAGGCCTTGCGTCGCGACTGGGAGCGTCCGGACAAGGGCTGGGGGGTGTCGCAGCTCTATGTCGAATTGGGTCTCTATACCGCACAGATTCAGCGCTACCGCGCGCTCTTCGGGGGCGACCGGGTGCTGGTGCTGTTGCTCGAGGATTTGAAGAAGGACGCGCGCGGCGTGCTTACCCGCATCGCGCGCTTTCTCGACGTTCCCGAGGGGCCCATGGCGATGGTCGACACGGCCGAGGCTCATAACCACTACAAGCGGCCCAAGGGCCAGTGGGCGCGATGGCTTGCCGGGCACCCCGTGAGCCGCTTCTTGGGGGAGCGCGTCATGCCGCGGCGCTTAGGTGAGTACATATGGGAGCATTGGATGCAGAAGGATGCGCCTAAGCCGCCGATCGATCCGCGGGCCGTGGCCTACCTTCAGCCGATCTATGCGCCGGAGCTCGTGGCGCTCGAGGCCGAACTGGGGCGTCCGTTGCCGGAGCTTCGGCGTAGCTGGGCTGCCGCGCCGCACCCGGCGTCCCCGCCGGTTTCCGCCGCCGTGCCCACCCATCGATCCGTGGACGTCGTGAAGCAGGTCCACACGGAAGGCGCGATCGACCACTAGCCTCGCGTCCGATACCGGGCGCCGGGGGTCGTTTTAAGGGTCCGCCGCCCGTGAATCGCGCGTGGTCATGGCGATCGCGCGCACCTCTCGCGCGTCGCCACATCCCACCCGCGTACCCATGCGCGCCGCCAGCCGTCATGGGTTTTAAGCGCGACCCGTCAGCAGACCTGCTCGATCAATAGCCAATGACCATCCTCATCCCGCACCATGGCGGCATCGGCGACGCGCCGGAACGGGGCCTGCTGGTGTGCTGCGGGGCGCTGTTCGAGCGCCGCGAGATCGGCGGTTTCTAGTACGGTGCGTGTCGCGGCGATGTCGGTGGTGGCGAGCGCCCGCCGACGGCCGCGCGGTTGTTCGTAGGCGAGCAGCTCGAGATGCGGCCCCGGGGGCGCGGCGAGGAGCGTTACCACGCGCACCCGCGCACCCGGCAGGTCATCAAGGCGTTCCTGCTCGAGGCCTATATTGGTGTGTTGGGTGCCGGGGCTAAGGCCGAGGGCGCCTTCATAGAAGGCCATCGCGCGACGGCAATCGCTCACACTCAAGGCCGTATGGTCGATGGCGTGACCCCATGCCGGGGGCGATCCGGGTGTTTGCAAAGGCGCGGGCGGCGGGCTGTCCGCCGGCGCCAGAAGTTCAAGGGGGTGGCCATCGGGATCGCGAAACTTGTAGGCGGTCACGCCGCCGCTCGCGGACGGCAATTTCTGCGGTCCTTGGCGCGTGATCGGTCGTCCACCACAGTCCGTGACACGATGCGCGAGTGCCGCGATATCGTGGCAGGTGATGGCGAAGTGCTGAAACCAGAGGTCGTTGGCGCGGCTGTCGGCGGGATAGGGCGCGGATGACGCGAGGAATCGCGACAGCTCAAGCCGCGTGTCGCCGAGTGCCATGGTGAGCGATTCGAACGGACCCCCGAGGAGCGCGGCGCGCTCACGCGTCGCCGGGCGCACCGCGCCAAGGGGCGTAAAGCCGAGCGCGTGCTGATAGAAGGCCGCGGCGCGGCCCATGTCGCGCACGTTTAGCGCAATCCGCGCGATGCGTATGCCAGGCCCAGGCGGCATACCGGTCATGGCCGCACCGCCCCGCGGCGGTTCACATAGATACTCAAAAGCGTCTGTCCGGCGCACAGGAACAGGCGGCTGCGCTCGCGCCCGCCGAAGGCCAGATTCGATACCGGGGTATCCGTCAGGATCTTGCCAAGCAAGGCGCCCTGCGGATTCAGGCAATGGACCCCGTCGCCGGCGCTCGTCCAGACGTTCCCGTCCTCGTCGCAACGCAGGCCATCGGCGCCGCCCGGCACCACCTCGTGGAATACCGTGGTCGCGCCCAGGCGCGTGCCATTCCCGGCGAGGACGGTGCGGCGAATATGCCGTACCGGATCGGCGGCGAACTGCTGACCGGTCTCCACGAGATAGAGGATGCGCTCATCCGGCGAAAAGCATAGGCCGTTCGGGCCCTCGAGGTCGTCGGCGACGACCTCGAGGGCGGCGCGCGCCGGGTCGAGACGGTAGACCGCGGGCGGCCCCTCCGAGACCTGCCTGCCACCCTCGTAATCGGTGTTGATGCCATACAGTGGGTCTGTAAACCATATCGAGCCGTCGCTTTTCACGACTACGTCGTTTGGGGCGTTGAGGCGCCGTCCCTGATAGTGGCTGGCCAATACCGTGATCTGGCCATCCCACTCGGTGCGTGTCACGCAGCGGTTATGATGCGAGCAGCTGATGAGGCGCCCCTCGCGATCGCGCGCATGGCCGTTCTCGAAACCACATGGCGACCGAAACACGCTGATGCCGCCCGTCTCCGACCAGCGCAGGACGCGGTCATTGGGTATGTCGCTAAACACGAGGCAGTCGTGATCGGCGAACCACACCGGCCCCTCGAGCCAGCGAAAGCCCGTGCCCAGGGTCTCGAGCGCGGCATTGGGAAGCACGAAGGATCGAAACGAGGGATCTATGAGTTCGTAGGGGGCCATGCCGTCACCGCCTGTGGCAGGGGCGGCGCGGCGCCTGATCGGCAAGGCGCACGGTCATGAGTATCGCGGGCTCGGACCCGATGGTCCCGGAGCGGTGACCCTTGCGCCCCTTGGCGTCGGTCACGCACTTCTGATCCTCGCCCAGGGATAGATCACCGGGTCCCATCTCGACGCGCGTCCCATCCATGGATTCCACCCACCAGCGGCCGCTCAACGGAACGATCCATTGCGGGGCCGGATTCTCGTGCCATTCTCCCACCCAGCCGACCGGCTGGACGGTGAACACGACGGTGGCGCGCCCCTCGGGTTGGGCATCGTTCCATTGCGGGGCGGCCGCGCCTATGCCCTTCAGGATGAAGCGATCCAGGGCGCAGCGGTCCTGATGGCTTACGCCCCGCTCATCGGTCCATATATGCCAGTATCCGACACGCGGGGTATCGCCTAGGTCCATGGGCCGCGCCGCGGCGGCTTTTGGGTCTGAGGATGACATCGTAACCTCCTTGTTAAGGGCCGTGGCGTCTGTCCACTTTGGGGGCGATCTGCGCCGCGGCGTGCGTGGCGGGTGTGTTGTGACGCGCCGCCGGCGCGGGCAGGGCCAGAGACGCCCCTACTACCAGCAGGAGACCGCCCACGAGACCAAAATTCTTCAGGAAATCCCAAAAATGCGCGGCGCCCTCGGCATTGTCTCCGGACCAAAACCCGGGAAATCGCCAGAAGGGATGAAAGAGGATGGCGGTAATCACGCAAAACGCCGCCAGTACCAGGGATGCGATCACCGGGTGCCACATAAGGACTATGCACACCGGCGTCGTAAATTCGATGACGATGCCGGCCATCAGCATGGCGCGCGCGCCCCCGAGTGGCGAGGTTTTGGCCTGCTCCATGGCCTTGTCCCAGTGCACGATCTTGTCGAGCCCACTGAACGGGAACAAGACGACGAGACAGACGCGCGCCACGATCGCAAGCGTGCTCATGACCATCTCCGGGTCCATCGCGAGATAACGATGCGCATCGTCATGGCCCTAGCCCAGTCGCGCGACGATGCCATCTGCCACACGCAGGGCATTGGCGACGATCGTAAGGGTCGGGTTGACGGCGCCTATGGAGGGAAAAAAGCTCGCGTCGGCCACATAGAGATTGTCGATCTCGTGCGTCTTGCAGTCGACGTCGAGGACCGAGTCCTTGGGATCGGTCCCAAAGCGCAAGGTCCCAGCCTGGTGCGCGGTACCGGCTATGGGGATGTCCTTCCCGAGATAGAGACTACGCTCCATGAGCAGCGGATGGACATCGGCGGACTTCAGGAGCCGCTTCAGCTGTTGGCGCAGGCCGTGATGGGCCTCCATGTTGTTTTGCGCAAGATCCAAGACCGTGCGCTCGCCGTCGTAGAACACGCGATTTTCGGCGCGCGGCAGGTCCTCGCTCGACAGCCAAAAGCCCAAGCTGCGATCGGCGAGCGCCTCGAACGGTGCCTTCGGCAGCCAATCGAGCCACTCGGGGAGCACCTCGCCCTGGACCTGCGGCGGCTGAGTCTTCGCAAGCATCTGGATGAGGCCGAGCGGGTAGCCTTGATCGGGACCGCGCACATAGAAGTCGCTGATGGCGAGCGTCTTTTGAAAGATTGTGCGGTTGGGGTGGCGCAAGAGGGCCATGAGTACGGATTGATTGTGGCGCATGTAATTGCGCCCCACCTGTCCCGAGCCATTGGCAAGGCCGTTTGGGTGGCGGTCGCTTGCGGAACGCAGGAATAGCAAGGCGCTAGACAGCGCGCCACAGGCGACGACGACGATATCGGCGGCATATTCCTCATGGCGCCCCTCGCGTGTCACATGCACCTTCGTGATCGCGCGCCCGGCGGCATCCGTTTCGAGTCGCGACACATAGGCCCCGGTGAGGAGTGTGAGGTGGTTTGGGTAGGCGGCCAAAGCCGGATCGACGCAAACGACCTGGGCATCGGCCTTGCCGTTGGTGGGGCAAGGGAATCCGTCGAAGGCCGCGCAGCGGATGCACGGGCTCGTCGGGGATACCACACCGTCCTTTTCGTCGAGCAGGATGCCAAGCGGGAGATGGAAAGGGTGGGCGCCGGCCCGACGCAGGTCTTCGGCAAAAGCCGCGATCTCCGGCTCGTGCTCCACCGGCGGAAAGGGGTAGGGGCCGCTTGCCGGCGGCTCGTTCGGGTCCTCGCCGCGCGCGCCGTGGACATGGAACAGTCGTTCGGCGCGGGTGTAATAAGGTTCGAAGGCCGAGTAGGGTAGGGGCCAGGATGGCGACAGACCGTCTGGATAGGGGATTTCCTCGAAATCACATTCGCGCAGGCGAAACAGCGCCGCGCCGTAGACCTTCGAGTTGCCGCCCACGAAATAGTGTAGCCCCGGGTGGAACGTGCGGCCGTCCGCCCCGTACCAAGTCTCCTTGGCCTGGTATTTCGCCTCGACGAATACCGCCTTGGCGTCCCAGTTTTCCGGAGAGCGCTTCAAGTAGCCGCCCCGCTCCAGCAGCAAGACACGCTTCCCGCGCGCCGCCGCCTCATGGGCCACCGAGCCGCCGCCCGGACCGCTGCCTATGACAATAAGATCGTAATGGTCGCGTGTTGCCATATCGCTGGTATCCTTTTAGGTACCAGTTGTCAGGGTAACACATTAGACGGCTAACTGGGATCGGCCTTTTATCACGAGGCCAAAATCACGCAAATCGCGCGATGCATTAAGTGGCGCGACGCCGCCCCTTTGCGCGCGCAAAAGTTCTGACTTTTCTATTTAAATAATAATTAATAGGTAGCACGCGGCCCTACGAACGCGCCGTTAAGTCCGTTCGTGGTGCGCTGGATACTGCGCGATGTGGGCCTGAAGATCCCGCAGAGGATCTCGATATCGGCGTCTGATCTTGCGTCTGCCGACGGAATGGCTCCCGCTAGGGCTTGGCGCTCAGCAATGCCTGGAGAAAAATTGGCTTTATCCGCCGCTGATAGGCGTCACGTCCAAAGGTTGCGGTCGTGACGCGCCAAAAATGCCGTGGCCTCGAGACGTGCGCCACAAAATCATTTTATGCGGGGCTCCATGACAGGGCGGCTATCCCGTTCGTGGCCACCGGTTTTGCGCATGGCAAGGGGTACGCCGTTTAGGCCAACGGGCCCTGACCGCTCAAGGCGCGAGGCATCGCAGCCGTTGGCGTTGAAAACGGTGCGCGCCTCGTCAATCCGGCGGGCGGTTTCTCTAAGGTCTTCTTCGGCGCGGTTTTGTAAAACGTCAACGGATTCTCGCGCCTCGTTGGGTTCGTGGCGGCGCGGCCGCGGGCGGTGCAATCATTCTTCAATCTTTCATGCCATTTTCTCGCGCGGGCCGTGACCTCCCATGACCGCCGGCTATCAAGCGAAAGGCTGATCAGCGGATTTTAATGCGGCGCTACAATGGCACGCTCATTTGCAGGGAATGCCCATGCCATTGCATAAAGGACGCCACCTTCGGCCGCTTTGGCTTGCGGCCGTCGCGTTTTTGACCGGATGCGCGCAGAAAGGCTATTGGCTCGCGCACCCCAAGGGCGCGATAGCGCGCACCGAGTGGCATACCACCATTTTGGATGTCGCGGTCATGGGGAGCGTGGTACTCGTGGCCGGCGGCTTGGTGGCGGCCTTTTTATGGCGATACAGGGTTGGGGGCAAGTCTCGGAGCTATGACCCCACGTTCACGGCGTCGCTTGTCATAGAGGTGCTGGTGTGGGGCGTACCGCTCATGATCGTGGGGTACCTATCGTATTTTTCGGTAAAGAGCGTGTTTGCCACGAACCCCTACAATCCGCTCGCGGTGCGCCGAGCCGTGGCCCGCGAGGCGCGCATGAATGGGGCCTTCACGCGCCGCGCCGATCCGGCCGGGGTCAACGCTATAGATCCCGCGGCCCATCCCATGCGCCCCTTGCGCGTCGATGTCGTGACCACCGACTGGCAATGGGTCTTCATTTATCCAAAACAGGGGATCGCGACCGTTGATGAACTCGTGGTTCCGGTCCGCGTTCCGGTGAAATTTGATCTCACGTCCACGACTGTGGTGAACGACTTTTTTATCCCACAGCTCGTGGGCGAGATCGACATCATGCCGGGGATGCGCACCAAGCAAGGCATGATCGCGAGCCGTACCGGCAGCTACCACGGCTATTCCGATGACTTCAGCGGTGGCGGGTTTTCGTGGATGGGCTTCGCTACGCGCGTGACGAGACCTGCGCACTTCAAGGACTGGGTGCGGCGCGTTCAGAGCGCCAAAGATCATTTGACCGATACGCGTTTCACGCGCGTGGCCCAGCCGACCATAAATCTCGCACAAAAGATTCGGCATTTTTCCCATGTCCAAAAGGGGCTTTTCGATCATATCATCGAACAGGTCATGGAGGGGCGGGTCTATCGAACGCCGTTGGCTATGACAGAAAGCATGACCAAGCCTATGAAGGTGCGGTTGATCAAGTAAGCTAAAGGAGCGTTGGATGCTCGTTCATTATCCGGGTCCATGGAGCCCGCTCCTCGGGCGGCTCGCCCTGAAAGAAATCCCCTACCAGAATCCGATCCTTGTCTGGACCTTCGTGTTGGTGAGCTGCGCGGCGCTCGCGATTTTCGCGGCGATCACCTACCACAGGGCATGGGGCTACCTTTGGCGAGAATGGCTAACGTCCGTCGATCACAAAAAGATCGGCGTCATGTACTGCCTCGTGGGGCTTGTGATGTTCTTCCGCGGCTTTATCGACGGCGTCATGATGCGTACCCAGCAGGTCATGGCCGTGGGGCCGCAATCACCCGGTTACCTCGGGGCCTTGCATGGTTACCTGCCGCCGTACCATTTCGGGCAGATTTATAGCGCGCATGGCACCATCATGATCCTGTTTGCGATCACGCCGATCCTGATCGGGATCATGAATATCGTGGTGCCCTTGCAGGTCGGTGCGCGCGACATGGCCTACCCGTACCTGAACGCGGTATCGTTTTGGCTTACGGCATCGGCCACCGCTCTTGTCATGATCTCGCTTTTCGTAGGCGACTTTTCCCATGCCGGATGGGTGGGCCTAAGCCCGCTTACCGAGCTTGCCTACAGCCCGGGCGTGGGGGTCGACTACTGGATATGGGCGGTGCAGATCGGAAGTGTCGGCACGACGCTCGCCTCGATCAATATCATCATGACCATCATCAAGCTGCGCGCGCCGGGCATGACATGGACGCGCATGCCCATATTCTGCTGGACCGCGCTTAGTACGAGTGTCGTGGGCCTCAGTTCCTTTCCGGTGTTCACGGCGGCGGTGGCGCTTTTGAGTCTCGACCGCTATGCCGGGACGCACTTTTTCACGCCAGGCCTCGGCGGCAACCTGATGCTCTACACCGACCTCTTTTGGATATGGGGCCACCCCGAGGTGTACTACGTCATATTGCCGGCCTTCGGCATCATATCGGAGATCGTGCCAACCTTTTCCGAGAAGCCGCTTTTTGGTTACATGACCATGGCCGCGGCGAGCATCGCTATCGGGGGCGTTTCGTGGTCTGTCTGGTTGCATCACTTCTTTACCATGGGGGCAGGCCCTGGAGTGAACTCGTTTTTTAGTATCGCGAGCATGCTTGTAGGCATTCCCACGGGGGTAAAGGTCTTCAATTGGGCATTCACCTTGTACCGCGGACGCATACGCTTCGATCTCCCCATGCTGTGGGCGCTGGGCGCCCTGGTACTGCTCCTCACCGGCGGCCTTAGCGGCATGATGCTTGCCATGCCGGCGATCAACTACACGGTCCATAACAGCGTCTTTGTCGTGGCGCACTTTCACAACATGCTAAACGTCGTGGGATTCGCGGCCATAGGGGGCATCAACTTCTGGTTCCCCAAGGTGTTTGGCTTCAAGTTGGACGAGCGCATCGGGAAGCGCGCTTTCTGGTTTTTTAGCGCCGGCACGGTGGTGTTGTTCGGCTCCATGTACGCGCTGGGGTTCATGGGCATGCCGCGACGCATCGACTACATCCCGTTCGTGTCATGGCGACCGCTTCTGATGAGCGAGGAGGCCGGCATATTTCTGTTTCTGATTGCGGCCTATTACATGATAAAGCAGATGTATGTCAGTATCCGCGACCGCGCGCAACACCGCGTGACGGGCCCGGACCCCTGGCGGACGGCGCGTAGCCTCGAGTGGCTGACGCATTGCCCTGTACCGTTTTATAACTTCGCGCTTCTGCCTCACATAAACAGCCGTGATGAGTGGGCGTGGCGGCGCCAAAACGGGCTTGTAAACCTGCGCCCCGACCATTACGAAGACATCCATCTCCCCAACAACACCTTTGTTCCCATGCTGCTTGGGGCGCTGGCCTTCGGCCTTGGGTTTGGCATGGTATGGCGCATGTATTGGTTGGCGGGCTTAAGCCTCCTTGGCATCGTCGTGGCGGTGATCGCACGGTCTTTCGAGCCGGATTCCGGGCATACCATTCCCGGGGTCCGGATCCGCGAGATCGAGGAGACCCTTCCCGAGGAGCTAGACGGGATGGAGCCGGTTGCGGATGTGGCGGGCGGGGTGGTGGCCTTTCAGGCCCGCACAGCCCCGCGCGCCCCGGCGCAAGAGCCCTAAAGCCCGGTCCCCGATGGCGCCCCGCGCATGGTGGGCCACTTAAATATCAAGGAGGTGCCGTGAGTCAAGAGGCCTATATCAAACCGGCGCATGCCGTGCTTTGGCAGTCCCACCCCCCGGGGCACGACGTGATTTCCACGAAAACATTAGGGTTTTGGCTGTACCTTCTCAGTGATTCCATGATCGTGTCGAGCCTGTTTGCGAGCTATCTCGTGTTGAATCATCGCGTCAATGCCGCGGCCGGCCCCACCGCCGGCATGGTTGTACACCCCGTGGTAGCATTCTTTGAGACCGTGCTGCTGTTTTCCGGAATCCTCGCCTATGGTTTTGCGATGGTGGGACTAAAGCGCGGGGACAAAAAGGCGGTCTTGTCTGGGCTTGCCAGCGCCATCATTCTTGCCGTGGGCTTCCTTGTCATCGAGGGGGTCGATTTCGCGGGACTTGCGGGGCACGGCATGGTGCCCGAGCGCAGCGGATTTCTGTCGGCGTTTTATGCGCTCGTGCTCTATCATGGCGCGCACCTCGTCTTCGCCATTTTATGGACGCTGGTAATGATAGTGCAGGTAGCGCGCGAGGGATTTACGGAAAATGTCGTCTACCGGCTCCTGAACCTGAAGTTGTTCTGGTTTTTTCGTAAGCGCTTCAACAACTACACCCTGCCCCTGATCCCCTAGGTCGC
Source organism: Pseudomonadota bacterium (assembly GCA_021841585.1). Lineage (GTDB taxonomy): Bacteria > Pseudomonadota > Gammaproteobacteria > Acidiferrobacterales > Acidiferrobacteraceae > Acidiferrobacter. The sequence goes on from JAKBUS010000026.1 coordinate 32,261, forward strand.
TTACGCTCCGATCCATCGCAATTGATGGAGGTGGGTAGGTGGCGAAGATCCGTAGTCATGAGGCCTGGCAAGCGCTCTTTGCCGAGTACGAGGCAGGCCAGGAGAGTGCGCGCGATTTCTGTGTTCGGCACGGCCTGCGGCTCCAGTACTTCTATCGGCGCAGCCTGGAGCTTTGCGGGCATTCGGCGAGCCGCCGGGGCCGAGACGGTCAATCTGCCGCACCCGCGGCCTTCGTACCGGTCACGGTGACCCCCCGGGACGTGCCGGCTCCGATCACGCTCACCATCGGCCGGGCCTCGATAGCATTGTCGCCTTCCGTGCCCCCGGCGTGGGTGGCGGCCCTCCTTACAGCCCTGGAGGGCTAAGCCCATGCGCATGTTTGTGGACCCCCAAGCCGTCTACCTGCACCGCGAATCGATCGACTTCCGGGTGGGGATCGACGGGCTTGCCGCGCGGGTGGAGCAGACCATGGGCCTGTCGCCCTTGACCGGCGCGCTCTTTTTGTTCACCAACCGCAGGCGCGATCGCGTGAAGATCCTTTATTGGGACCAGACCGGCTTTGCGCTCTGGGTCAAGCGCCTGGAGGCGGCGCGCTTTGCCTGGCCGCGCAAGGTCTCCGATGTGATCCTTGCGCTCTCGGAAGACCAGCTCCAGTGGCTGCTCGCAGGCTATGACATCACGCTCATGAAGCCGCATCCATCCCTGGTGTATCAGCGGGTTTCTTAAATAAAAGTGCGGCCATGGGGGTGCACTATCGATTCGATTATAGTATAATCGTGGCTATGAATGAGACCCCAAAGACACTGCCGGAAGACGCCGAATCCCTCCAGCGTTTCGTGGCGGATCTCATGCGGGAGAAGGATACGCAGATCGCTTTGCGGGACGAGGCGATCACCGAGCGTGACGCCACGATCGAGCGCCTGACGCGCCGCGCCGAGCGCCTGCAGGAACAATTGAACCTCGCGATCGCGAGACGCTATAGCGCGCGTAGCGAAAAGGGCCCAAGCCCCCAGATGGGGCTCTTCGATGAGGCCGAAGTGGAGGCTGAGCGGGAGGCGCTTGCGGCTGAAGAGCCGCCGGTAGTCGAGAGCGTGGTGGCAGGCCACATCCGTCGGGCCCGGGGCTACAGGAAGCCCCTGCCGGCCGCCCTCCCGCGGGTCGATATCATCCATGAACTACCAGAAGACGAGCGGTGGGCCCCCGATGGACAGCCGCTGGTGGTGATCGGCGAAGAGGTGTCCGAGCAGCTCGACATCGTGCCGGCCACCATACGGGTATTGCGCCATGTGCGCCTGAAGTACGGGGTGCGCAAGGAGGACGCCGCGGGCGTGAAGATCGCCCCGCTGCCCCCGCAGCCCTTACCAAAGACCATGGCAAGCCCCGGGCTCTTGGCCCATATCGTGGTCTCGAAGTACCAGGATGCCTTGCCCCTCTATCGCCAGGAACAGATCCTGACGCGTATCGGCGTCGACCTCCCGCGCGCGACCTTGGCGCGCTGGATCGTGCGGGTGGGCCTTGAGGTCGTCCAGGTCCTTGTGAATCTCCTGCGTGACCGGCAGCTGGCCTATGGGTATATCAGCATGGACGAGACCCCCACCCAGGTCTTGAAGGAGCCGGGCAAGAGT
>JAKBUS010000096.1 GCA_021841585.1 Pseudomonadota bacterium
TCGCTTCGGCTCTTCCCTACGCGGGTCTGGGCGAGGTCGTCGCCTGGACGGTGGGGTGGGATCTCGTTCTGGAATACGGGGTGGCGACGGCGGCGGTGGCCATTGGCTGGTCCGGCTACGTCAGGAATGCGCTGTCATCCGTAGGCGTCCATCTGCCGCTTGCTTATACCAAGGTCAATATTTATGCCGTGGCCGCCTGGGCGCTCGGCCTGTTTCATCGCCCGATCCCAGGCGTCATCGCCGCGCATGCCGCCGCCGGGGGCTTTATGAACGCGCCGGCCGCAATCGTCATTTTGGTGTTGAGCCTCGTGCTCATCGCGGGGGTGCGTCAGAGCGCGGCCTTGAACGGGCTCATGGTCATCGTGAAGCTCGCGGTGATCGGGCTTTTCATCGCAGTCGCGGCATTCCATGTCACGCCCGGCAACTGGCATCCTTTCATGCCGTTTGGGTGGCCCGGGGTCATGCGCGGCGCGGCCTTGATCTTCTTCGCCTATATCGGTTTCGATGCCGTGTCGACTGCCGCCGAGGAGACACGCGACCCGCAGCATTCGCTGCCCATTGGTATCATCGTCTCGCTGCTCGTTTGCACGGTGATCTATATCTTGGTGTCGGGACTTCTGACGAGCATCGTGCCGTATTTCACGCTCGACACGGCCTCCCCAGTCGCGCAGTCGATGTTGGATCTCGATTATCCGCGGGTGGCCCTTTTGATCGGCATAGGCGCGATCGTGGGTCTTACGAGCGTCATGCTGGTACTGTTTTATGGCCTTACGCGCATTTTTCTGGCCATGGCGCGCGACGGCCTGTTGCCACCGTCATTCGCTGCCGTCCATGCGCGTACGCAAACACCCGTGCGCGTCATCCTGAGCTGCGGCGTACTTATGGCGTTGATCGCGGGGTTTACGCCCATCGCCTACGTCGCCGAGCTTGTGAATATCGGCACCTTGTCGGCGTTCACCATCGTATGCGCGGGCGTTCTCGTGCTGCGTTACACCAAGCCCGACCTCCCGCGTCCGTTTCGGGCCCCGGGCAGTCCGGTGGTCCCGTTGCTTGGAATGGGCTTTTGCATTTACCTGATGATGAGCCTACCGCTTGTGACGTGGATACGGTTCGTGGTGTGGTTTGTGATAGGGATGGGGATCTACATCAGCTACGGTCGCTTCCATAGCCGCCTCGCGGCGAAGTAGGGGGGCGCGATGGCTGCGCGCGGCGGGACGGGTAATCCCAAGCCGACCTCACTGGGCTAACCCCTAGGCACCCCATCCAGACGCGCAAGGATGGCGGCGGCGAGATCCGTCAGACGTTGCGAGGCGCCTTGGCCGAAGGGCTTGCCGCGCTCGTCGGTGAGAAAGAACACATCCTCGGCGCGCTCTCCGAAGGTCGCCACCTTGGCCGTCACGATACGCGTGTGGCCGGCGAGAAGTGCCAGGGCCAGTTGGTGAAGCAGCCCCGGGCGGTCCTGGGCGATGACCTCCATGACCGTGAGTTGACCATTGGCGGTCGACGAGAAGTGCACCTCGGTGGCGATCGGAAAATTCTTCAGGGCGCGGGGCAGGGGGCGGACGGGGGTCTCGCGAAACCCGGCGGCAAGGTCGGTGCGCACCTGTTTGGCCATCTGCGACAACTCGCGCGCATTCGGCGGTTTGCCATCAGCGGTGAGCGCCACGAAACAGTCGAGGGCATAGCCTGAGGCCATATGGATGCGCGCATCGACGATCGAGAGATTGAGGCGCTCCAGGCTGCCGGTGACTACGGCGAACAGTTCGTCGCTCAAGGGGCTGAACACGAGAAACTCGACAGCCGCATGATCGGGACGCACGCGCGCCTCGATGACCGGCAGCTGTGCCGACCGTTGGCGGGCAATGGCGCAGGCGTGCCAGGCAAGGGCCCAGGCGTCGTGGCGCAGGAAGTAATCGGCGTCCATGCGCGCCCAATGCTGCTCGATTGCCTCGCGAGGCGCGCAGTCCCCGATACGCTCCAAGGCCTCGCGCCGCGCGTCGGCGACGCGCGCGTCGATGGCGATGGCCTCGCCAATACCGCGCCGCAGGACGCGTGTCGTATCGCGGTAGAGGCTCGCGAGCAACTGCCCCTTCCAGTCGTTCCATACGCTCGGGCTGGTCCCGCGGATGTCTGCCACGGTGAGGACGTAGAGGTTGTCGAGATGCTCGCGGTCGCCGACCCGTCGCGCGAAGTCGGCGATGATCTCCGGATCCGAGATGTCGGTGTGTTGTGCGGTCCAGGACATGATGAGGTGATGGCGCACGAGCCAGGCGACAAACTCGCTGTCGTACTCGCTCAGGCCGAGCCGCTGGCAGAAGCCGCGAGCCTCGGATTCGCCAAGCCGGGAATGATCGCCACCCCGTCCCTTGGCGATGTCGTGGAAGAGCGCCGCCAGATATAGGCGCTCGGGTTTGGCAAGCGTGCGGCCGACCTCGCTTACCCCTGGCAGTTCGGCGTGGAATTGGGGCTGCATGACGCGCCGGACATTGCGCAAGACGAACAGGCTGTGCTCGTCGACCGTGTAGACATGAAAGAGGTCATGCTGCATCTGTCCCACGATCTTTCCGAAGGCCGGGATATAGGCGCCGAGGACCCCGTAGGCGTTCATGCGCCGCAAGGCCTTGGTGACGCCCGAGGGCGCGCGCAAGATGGCGAGGAATGCCGATTGGGTGGCCGGGTCGTGGCGGAAGGCCCCGTCGATCAAGGAAAAGTGGCCGCGTAACAGGCGGATGGTCGCGGCACGCACCCCCTGGAGCTCGGGATGCTCCTGCAAAATCCGGAACAGGTCAAGGATGGCGCGCGGGTCTTCGGCGAAGACGTGCGCGTCGACGGCCTCCAGGAAGCCATTGCGCGCCCGGAATCGGGAGGAAAGCGGCTTTATCACCGGCCGCCGCGGTGCGCGTAGGGCCTCGGCGAAGTGCTGGAGCAGGATTTCGTTCAGAAGCTGGACCTGCTTGACCGTACGATAATAGCGCTTCATGAACTGTTCGACGGCCAGCCGCCCAGGGCGGTCCGTATAGCCCATCTGCAGCGCCAAGGTCCGCTGATGGTCGAAAAGCAGGCGATCCTCGCGCCGCCGCGCGAGGAAATGAAGGCCATTGCGGATCTGCCAGAGGAAGTTGCGTGCGTCTATGAGGGCGCGGTATTCGCGCTCATCCAAGAAGCCTACCTTGACGAGGTCATGGAGATCGGCGGAACCGAAGTGGCGTTGGGCGATCCAGCCGATCGTATGGATGTCGCGCAAGCCGCCCGGGCCTTCCTTGACGTTCGGCTCGAGGTTGTAGCCAGTGTCGTCGTAGCGGGTGTGGCGCGCGCGTTGCTCGGCGAGCTTGGCCTCGAAGAAGCGCGCGCTGGACCATAGAGAAGGCGACGCGAGGTCGTGTACGAGGCGCGCGAGCAGCGCCTCGTCGCCGGTCAGCAGGCGCGCCTCCATGAGGTTGGTCATAACCGTGAGGTCGGAGCGCGCGACCCGCAGACAGTCTTGGTACGACCGGACGCTGTGCCCCACGGTGAGCCCGATATCCCAGAGAAAGCGCAGGAAGGGCTCCGCGAAGGCCTGGGTCTTGGCATACCGTGGGCTGTCTTGGAGCAACAGCAGGTCGATATCGGAGGCGGGGTGGAGTTCGCCGCGTCCATAGCCCCCTACCGCCACCAGCGCCACGGACACGGTGTCCGGGAGTAAGGACTCGTGCCTCGTGTAGGCCTGGCGCAGGACATCGTCGATCAGCGCCGTGCGCAGGTGAAGCGCCTCGATCCCGAGCCCCCGGCGCCGGCGCGGCAGTTCTGCGTCATGCGCGGCCTGCAGGCGGGCATCGCCGGCGCGCAGCATCTCACGAAATCGCGCGATGTCCGGGTCGAGGCTCGATACCGCGGCCTTGGTCGCCATGTGTGCCCCTTTAAATGGTTTCGTCGTGGCGCAGGGTCAAAACCTCGTATCCGGAGGGTGTCACCAGCACGGTGTGTTCCCATTGGGCGGAGAGGCCATGATCGCGGGTGACGACCGTCCAGTTGTCGGGCAGAAGCTTCACCGCGGCGGCGCGCTGATTGATCATGGGCTCTATCGTGAAGATCATACCCGCTTCCAGGCTCACGCCGGTCCCGGGGCGCCCGTAATGCAGGACCTGCGGGTCTTCATGGAAGGCGCGGCCTATGCCGTGTCCACAGTATTCGCGCACCACCGAGTAGTGCTGGCCTTCGGCGAAGGTCTGGATCGCGTGACCGATATCGCCTAGGTGGATGCCGGGGCGAACGAGCCGTATGCCCCGCAACAGGCATTCATAGGTGACCTCGGTCAGGCGGCGCGCGGCGATCGAGGGTTCCCCCACATAGAACATGCGGCTCGTATCGCCGTGATACTCGTCTTTGATCACGGTGATGTCGATATTGAGGATGTCGCCGCGCTTCAATACGCGGTCGCCAGGAATGCCGTGGCAGACTTGGTGGTTGACCGAGGTGCAGATGGAGCGTGGAAAACCCCGGTAATTGAGTGGTGCCGGGATCGCTTTTTGGGTGTGCACGATGTATTCGTGACAGATTCGGTCGAGTTCGCCTGTGGTGATGCCGGGGACTACATGAGGCGCGATCATCTCCAGGACATCGGCGGCAAGCCGTCCAGCAACGCGCATCTTGTGGATTTCGGCTTCGGTCTTGATCGTAATGGGCATCAGAAATCCGGGGGGTCGACATTGAATGTCGGTATATTGTCCGTTGTCCGGGGACGGTATTCAACCTTGCGAGGCCATGGCGCCGCCCTCGCGCGGCCCGTTTAGTACTGGTTACGGACCTCGCGCCCGTGGTAGCATGCGGCCACGCGGGGATCCCCTCGCGTCCTCGTTTCGAGGCATTATCGCACGCAGGTCGTCACGGCGTTCGGGTGCTTGGGGCCATTGGCCTTGAGTCGGCGACCGGGACCTGCGGTGGACAAACCCGTTGGGAGAGATGTCATGGCTAGCGTCACAATGCGTGAAATGCTGGAGGCCGGGGTCCATTTTGGACATCAGACCCGCTTCTGGCACCCGAAAATGCGCCCCTATATATTTGGCGAGCGCAACAATATCCACATTATCAATCTCGAGAAGTCGCTGCCGATGTTGATTGAAGCGGCGGCCTTCGCGCGTAAATTGGCGGCGAACAAGGGCACGATACTGTTCGTCGGCACCAAGCGGCAGGCGGCGGAGATCATACGCGCCGAGGCCGTCCGGGCCGGCTGCCCCTATGTCGATCATCGCTGGTTGGGCGGCATGCTGACGAATTACAAGACCGTGCGCCGTTCGATCGAGCGCTTGAAGCGGCTAGAGGAACTGCTGGCCGAGGGCGGCGGGGCCGAGCAGCTATCCAAGAAGGAGACGCTGACCCTTGAGCGCGAGCGCGCCAAGCTCGATCGCAGCCTGAGCGGTATCAAGGACATGCCGAGCCTGCCGGATGCGCTGTTCGTGATCGACGTGGGCCATGAATACATCGCCGTGAGCGAGGCCAACAAGCTGAAGATTCCGGTGCTCGCAGTGGTCGATTCCAATTGCAAGACCGATGGCGTGGACTACGTCATACCTGGAAACGACGATGCCAGTCGGGCCATCACCCTCTATGCCCGCACCATGGCTGACGCGGTGCTGGAAGGGCGGGGTTCGGCCGCGATCCTCCCGGCCTCCGGCGACGAAGAGTTTGTCGAGGTGAAGGAGGAGCCCGCGACGCGTGCCGCGCACAAGAAGTCGGCGGGCGGCTACGAGGGTTATACGGGCGAGGCGGAAGCTGACACCGATACCTCCGGGGCTGCGGATGCCCGCAAGTCGCGTCCCAAGGGCCGGGAAGGGGCTGGGGCGCGGCCGGCCCGTGGCGGCCGTGCCCGGCCGTGACGGCGTAACGACGAAGTAAGAGAGAAGCGAAAGGGGGGGATGCCCCCCTTTTGCATGCGCGCGAGGACAGGATATGGCGATTTCAGCGGCACAAGTGAAGGAGCTTCGGGAGCGGACCGGGCTGGGCATGATGGAGTGCAAGGCCGCGCTTACCGAGACGGACGGGAATATGGAGGCGGCCATCGACCTTCTGCGCACG
>JAKBUS010000097.1 GCA_021841585.1 Pseudomonadota bacterium
CCTGCACGACGCCTGGACGGATCCTGGCCTCCTTGCGCACGGCGGCCAGGGTCTTTTCGTCAGGTTCCGGGAGGTTCGCCGGCCGCCCCCTTCTCCGCCGCGCATAATGATGTCCAGCGGTCTCCGCGCTTGCGTGACCGGCGAGCGCCGCCACGGTGCGCCGGTCGTAGACGCGCTTGGCGTTCGCGACCCATTGGTGACGCGACGAATACAAGGATATCCGCAACTTGCGGCGTGGCCAGACGCGCCGGGCGGCCATGAAGAGGACCTTGCGCACGCCGCCGTAGAGTTTGCGAAAATCCGCGTGTTCCTGGACCACGCGAATCATCTCCTGGATGACTTCCCGTTCCCCGCGAGTAAGGTTGCGTAGACGAAGACGGCGCATGGGACCATTGCCGCGCCCGTTGGTGGCCTTGGCATTCATCACGGTCAGAATCTCCGCTTCCGGATCGAAGTGTGCCTCGCGCCATTCGGACGGACGCAGCCCCGTGAGGATGCCGGCCTGGAGCCAGATGCGCGCGGCGCGCGCGTAGCGCGAGGTCGAGGCGGCAAGTGCCGCGGTAAGCGCGTCGGCCTCCTCGGGCGCGAGCCCCTTCTGTTTCTTCTGCGACGTCCGGGCCTCGCGGGTCATCGTGAATTCGGGACGGGCATACCGGATCCAATCCGCCGCCTCCTGGTAACCGGAGGACTCCAGGTAGTAATGCAAAGCAGCGCGATAGATCCTCCAGGTAGCCTTGGACCAGCTCGAGGTCTCGCCCTGCAAAGTGATGCGGCGCGCGGCATCCAGGGGGTCGGCCTTCCAGTCACCCTGCCGGTCCAGCAGCGTCCGGGCGAGCTGCGCGTAATAGGTCTCCGTTTCCGGTGTGCGGCTCATCTAATAGCCGGGGCCCAGGGCCTTGTTCCAGATCGTGGAAGCCGTGGACTCTGAATTGTTGTTGATCGTGTAGTGCATACCGGACTGGCCGGCGCCGACGTTGACGCCTCCCATACCGGGATAGCTGATATTCTGGTTGATATACTGGTTTTCCAGACTGCTCACCTGGTTTGCGCCGATGCCGCAGGCCTGCGTCAACAGTGACGAAAAGAGATTCGTCGGTATACCGAAATTGAAGGCCGCACCCAGGTTGCTGATCTGCGAAAGACACTGCCGCATCGCCGATCCCGATTCCGGTGGAATGCCATTACTGATGACCTTATTGGCCGCCGCAGTCGTGTTCTTCACCGTGCTCTGCGTGATCGACGAAAGCCACCCGCAGTTCCCCTGAGTTGTTTGCGCAGACACCATGCCGGGTAGCGCCAGAAGTATCAGGCCAAACGCCGTGCGCTCCCGCCAGTCAGATCGCCTCATTATCTGTGCCTCCTTCATTGGCCGCGCGCGCCGCATGGGCGCGCAGGATATCCAGGACCTCGGCGCGCCGCTCGGGACAGAATATGCGCGTAAAGAGCCTGCGTGTGAACAAATGGCGCATGCGCGCCAGTGTCACCTGCGCCAGCGGGTCTCCGTCAGGCATGGCAAGATCGCGCGCCGCAGCGTGCTCTATCAGACTATCCAGCGCCTCGTCCGGATACTGCGTGATCCGCTGCATCACAAATAACGCATTGGCGCTTCCGATATAGGCCAGGTAATTCAACAACGCCGACATGTCGGCTCGATCGAGCGCGCCCGCCTCGCGCTCGCGCACCAGAAAGCGAAAAAGCGCGGACCAGGGCCCGGGAACCAGGTCGACCCGCCAGGACTCGACACTTTCCATGCCGCCGATATCCCGGGCGAGTTCGGGTGACAACACTTGCAGCCACTCACGCGCTTCCGCCGACAAGCCGTCTTCCTTCGTTGCGACGTCCATCACGAGGAGCCCCTCGCGACGGTCGTGGCCCCTGTCTGGGCGGATGTGGCGCCCGCCTCGCGCCGTGCGGCCCGATTGGCATCCTCCGAGACCTCTTGCGCCATCATGACGGCCATCCGCTCAGTGAGTCTCAACTGTTCGTAGCGCATGTGCATGCGTACGGCGTCCATGAGCGCGATCTCGCGCAGAACGCCTACCGTGTCCTTTTGCATGAGCGCCCCATACCATGAAGGGTTCGCGTAGCGGCTATCCACCTGAAGACGTATGAGCGCGTTGTCGCTGATGCGGCCGTTCACAACCCCCGGAGGCGCGCCCGACGACTGATCTGTCATCGCATCCCATGTATCGGTCGCCCAGGTGCCCACATTGATCGTGGGTGCGTGCAGCGATGTCACAAGCCCCATGGTCTCCTGCGGCACGACCAGCCGCGCGTTATCGATGCGCGCGGCCTCTGCGTAGCGCATCCCCGCAGCGGTCGCGGCATCGGCCGTCGGCAGCATAGGCAGCGGATTTGGCGCGGTGGCCGCCAGCATCCAGTCGTGCGCCTGCGCGATCTGGGCGGTCGTCATGGTCCCGGCACCATTGAAGATGACAGGCGTCGAGTAGGTGCCTTGGGGGGCGGAAATGATGGTATGTGCCTCATCACTCGACCGGCTGAAGCCCTTGTCGTGCGCGGCGGCCGCCTGACTGATCGTTCCCGTCAGGTCCCGCGCGGTTGCCCCACCTGTCAGGACGCCGGCCGCCATAGAGGGCGCATCGCACATGTTCTGCGGCGTATTGTTCGGACTCTCGTTGATCGCCGTCTGCGCCCGGATCTGCGCCGTGTCCGACTGAACATACAGCCTCTGCAGCAGGTTGTCCTCATGCCGGAACTGGGTATCGATGGTACTCGCGAGCGACTGGTTTCCCGCGGAAACCGCTGCCCCCAGCCGCTGGAGCTGCATGGCCAAGGAACTCTGCAGGGAGGTGATCTGGGCGGACACCGCCGACACATCCGTCGCCGAAGCGATGGGGCCCATCGCGGTCGCATAGCAGTAACCCGCGACGCCCACACCGGGCATAGCGGCCCAAGCCGATGGGGTGACCATGGACAAGACCGCCGCCACAAAAACACCCGATGGCCGAATCCTCCAAGGGTGCTTATATTTTGCACGTATCACCAGGGACTCCTATTCATAATGGTGCTATCGGGTATAGTATATCACTCGTTTATGGGCCGACTAACACAGAGGCCCAGGAGATCGCGATCATGACAAGACCCGCGTTTTTGCAAGCCGGCACCGCCCACCATGCGCCACCACCAGAAGAAGTGGATCCGGATTTGGTTACGGTGACCGAGGAAGCGGCAACCCATGACGACCCGCAAAGTGCGGTAGGGAGTCCACCCTCCCCGCCCATGACAGAAGCTGCGGCCATCGAGGAAAACGAACCAACCGTTGGCCCATCGCAACGCGATGAGGGAGAGACGCCAGATAAAGATCCAAAAGACGCACTCGGCGCCGAAGGGATGCTCGATGGGCCGGAAGATCTCTCCGAAGACTCGCCGCCCCTCGCCTACCGGCTTTTCGTGGGCATGGCGGCCGCCGCGGGAATCCAGGGCGCGCCCACTGCGGATGGACAGGATCTTCTGGAGACACCCTGGCGGCGGTTGTCCGCCGCCAACCGCATGCTGTTCCACGTGCCCGCCGGCACCGAGGATGCGGCCATCGCCCGGGCTTCAGCTCTCCTGAAACAGGCCGCTATCCGCCGCCACGCCAGCCCCGATGTGCGGGATGGTCGGGGGCAGGCCAACTTGGCAACCTACGCCAGCCATGCCGTCGCTACAGGCCTCTCGGCCTTGGGACGGGCCCTGCGCAAGGGGGCCGCATTCACCGCGGATGAGGCGGCCTCCCGAGTTGCTGCCTGGCGATCGAAGCGCATGCTCGTGGCCCGCGCGGACGTCCTGGAGTCCCTGTCCGCCCTCGAGCGGCGCGCCGACTCCCTTTTGAACGATCCCGATACCGGGCACATCATCCGGCACATGAACGTCTTGTACCAGGACGGTTTGGCTGCGGCCGATGCCGGTGGGCGGGCGCGATGCGCCAAAGCCGCCGACGACTGCGCGCGGCTGATCTCCGGGTGGCCAGGCAACCCCGCAACCGGAATGGCTGATGAGACCGCGCGCTTTTCGCGTGCGCTGCGCCGGGCACGCAACATCGGCGCGCTGGATGAACGGCAAACGAGCGACATCCAGACTCGTCTCCAGGCCCTGGATGACCGCGCAGGCGTCCTACCGGGCCATGAAGGACGGTCATTGCATGAGCACATAGAACAAATCATGGAGCGCATCATGCGCTTTTTACGCGGATTCGTGGCGCGTGTAGCGCCTGGCCAGGACGCGGAAACGGAGGGTCCCTCGCCATGACCGTTAGCACTTGCGACGGTTATGAGTTTCTGGATATAGCGGACATGTTGAAGCGGCTGGGCGTCACCCGTGCCCAGTTTTCTCAGATGATAAAACAGGGAGAGGTTCCCGCCCCCTTGCGGTTACGGGAAGCAGGGATGCGTCCAGGGGTCAGGCGTAGAAGTGTCTGGCGACCCCAAGACATCGAGGCTTGGTTCGCGGCCCATCCGCGCGGAGAGTCAGAGGAAGAGAGCCCCTCGCCATAAAAATGTACCGGCGCCCTTCGTCTTCCACAAAGCTATTTGTCCCGTTGACCCAACCACCACGCCCGGAAGAGCGTATACCGCTTCTCACGAACACACGCCGCCTGCCAAAGCTTTACGGCAATGATGTAGATGAAGGCGATCCCGCTCACCGCCAGAATGACGCCGGCCATTAATGGCCGATCACGAAGACTCCACAGAACGTCAGCCCCGCACACGATACCCGTAAAACCCAACAATACCGCCTCGCGACGGCGCGCCTTGGCAAATTGCACAAGCTTCTCCGCGTCGGCCGCATCGAGTCCCCAGATTCGACACAACTCGCCAAAATCCTCCGGTAGCGACCCTTTGGTGCGCATGAGCGGTAGTCGCAGTCGCGTCCTCATCCTGAACACGGATTGCGCCTGTGCCCTCACGCCCGCCATTCTTTTGCGGATTTCTTCGTTCCACCACATGCCCTGCGCTCCCCTATCAAGTCATCTATGAGCGTGTTACACTGTTGTGTATACCACGCTCCGATATATTATAAGGCGCGCAAGGGGGCTCGGAGAAGCCGATGCTGAACACAGAAATTCGCCACTTCCATCTGTTCTGCGGCCTGGGCGGCGGTGCCCGCGGGTTCAACGCCGGGCAGGCCCGTGTAGGTACCCAGACGGCGCGTTTCCGGTGCCTGGGCGGCGTGGATTCCGACCCCAAGGCCATTGCTGATTTCGGACGGCTCGCCGGCACGGCGGGCACGGTCCTCGACCTTTTCGGTCGAGACCAGTATGTCGCTTTCCACAAGCACGAGCCGCCGGCGGCGTGGCGTGAGGCGACGCCCGCTGATATTCGCCGGGCGGCCGGCAACGAGCGGCCCCACATCGTCTTCACCAGCCCACCGTGCAAAGCCTTTTCCGGGCTCTTGTCCGAGGATAAGAGCAAGACCGCCAAATATCAGGCGTTGAGCCATCTCGCCTTGCGCGGGATTTGGCTGGCGCTCGAGGCCTGGGGCGACGACCCGCCGGAGTTTTTCCTACTGGAGAACGTACCACGCATCCAAAATAGAGGCCGGTATCTGCTTGACCAGGTCAGGCCGCTTCTGGAGAGCTATGGCTACGTGGTCGCGGAAACCACCCACGATTGCGGTGAGTTGGGCGGCTTGGCGCAATCTCGCAAGAGGTTCCTGCTGGTGGCCCGCCACCAAGAGAAGGTGCCACCCTTCCTGTATGAACCGCAAAAGCGCCCTTTGCTGGGCGTGGGCGACATCCTGGGGCGCATGCCGCTACCCGGTGATCCTGCCGGCGGCGTGATGCATCGCGTGCCACATCTCCAATGGAAGACCTGGGTGCGACTCGCATTCGTCGAGGCCGGGTCCGATTGGCGATCGCTCAACAAGCTGGAAATTGAAAATGGATACCTGCGGGATTACCTGATTGTGCCGGAATACCGGTCCGGCTATCTGGGCG
>JAKBUS010000098.1 GCA_021841585.1 Pseudomonadota bacterium
ACGCGTTACTCACCCGTCCGCCACTCTACTCGGGGTTGCCCCCTTTCGCGTTCGACTTGCATGTGTTAAGCATGCCGCCAGCGTTCAATCTGAGCCAGGATCAAACTCTCCAATTGCAAAGCTTGATGTCCCTTAAGGGGACAAATCTTTTGATCGATAATCTTGCGACTATCGACTGGTCTTTCATTGAAGACCCGGCTCGACAAAAGCGCCCACACAAATTACTTGATCCGATTTTTTAAAGAACATTTCCAAGGCACCCTTGGAAGAGACGCGCATTATACGCAGTTGGTACGGTCCGTCAAGCGCCTTTTTCACGAAACTGCAATCGCAAGAAACGACGTTTTCCGATCTGCACCAACCTCACCGTGTCCGGCTGAAAGATCATGGTTTCGACGGCACGTTCCCCGTCCACCTTGACCCCGCCTTGACGGATGAGTCTCAAACCCTCGGAACTCGACTCGACTAGGCCCGCGCTCTTCAGCGCCTGCGCTATCCCAAGCCCTTCCGAAGGGACGATAAGCATACGCTCGTCGATGGTCTCCGGTAAAGCCTTTCGGCTAAAAACAGTCAGGAAACGCTCCTGGCTGCTATCGGCTTGGGCCGCGCCATGGAACCGCGCTACGAGCTCATGGGCTAGCGCGAGTTTCACGTCCCTTGGGTTCGCGGCATTATCCACAGATCGGCGGAGCTCGTCTAGCTCAATCTGCGGGCGCAGTGATAAAAGCGCGAAATACCGCCACATCAGGGTGTCGGAGATCGACATGACCTTGCCGAACATGGCGTCGGGTTCATCGGCTACGCCAATAGCGTTGCCCAAAGACTTAGACATCTTCTGGACGCCGTCGGTGCCCTCCAGGATGGGCAGCGTAATGACGACCTGCGGGGGCTGGCCATAGGCGCGCTGGAGCTCGCGGCCCACGAGCAGATTGAAACGCTGGTCCGTACCCCCAAGCTCAACATCGGCGCGCAGCGCCACGGAATCGTAGCCTTGTATGAGGGGATAGAGGAACTCGTGAACGGCGATCGGCTGATGATCGGCGTAGCGTTTTGCGAAATCGTCTCGTTCCAAGAGGCGCGCGACCGTGTAATGCGAGGCCAGGCGCACCAGCTCGTAGGTCCCAAGACTTGCCATCCATTGGGAATTAAACACCACCTCGGTGCGCGAACGGTCGAGGATCTTGAAGACCTGCTGTTCGTAGCTGCTGGCGTTACGCGCGACATCCTCGGCCGAAAGCGCCGGCCGCGTGGTATTTTTGCCCGTGGGATCGCCGATCCGCCCCGTAAAGTCCCCGATCAAAAAAAGGACGATATGCCCGAGGTCCTGAAACTGGCGCAATTTGCGTAAAAGCACGGTGTGCCCGAGATGGAGGTCGGGGGCCGTGGGATCGAAACCGGCCTTGATACGCAACGGCCGGCCGGTGGCGAGCTTTTCGCGTAACTCCGGCTCGGAAACGATGTCGGCGGTGCCCATCCTGATGATGGACAGCGCATCCTCTATGGCGGCCTTCACGATCACACTACCTCCTTTAGCAGTGCCAAGGTTAACATAGCGGCCATGCCGGGCAGGAGAAAGACCAGCGCGCACCACTATATCGGGCTTATGTCGGGCACGAGCGCGGATGGCGTGGACGCCGTGTGCGTGCGCTTCGACGAGGCCGGGCCGCGGGTCCTGCTTGCCGCACATTGCTATGAGCCCTACCCGGAACCCCTGCGGCAACGCCTGCTCGCGCTCATGGTCCCGGGAGAAAACGAGATCGAGCGCATGGGCGCGCTCGAGGAGGAACTCGCGGAGATATTCGCGGCGGCGAGCCGCGAGGTCCATCGCAAGGCCGGGCTTGCGGCCACCGACATTGCCGCCATAGGCTCGCATGGGCAGACCATCCGCCACCGGCCGCGTGGGCCGCATGCCTTCACCGTGCAGATTGGCAACCCGGCGCGCATCGCCGAACGCACCGGCATCGCCACCGTGGCCGATTTCCGGCGCCGGGACATGGCCGCGGGCGGCCAGGGGGCGCCGCTCGTGCCGGCCTTCCATCAATGGCTGTTTGGTCACGCCACGCGCACCCGCGCGATCGTCAACGTGGGCGGCATCGCCAATATCACCGTGATCCCCGCCGCCGCCACGCATGGCGCCACGCAAGGCTTCGACACCGGACCCGGCAACGCCCTGCTCGATGGCTGGGCCCGACGGCACACCGGCGAACCCCAGGATACCGATGGGCGGCTGGCGGCTCGCGGGCAGGTGCATGGCGCGCTATTGGGGCTTCTGAAGGATGATCCGTATTTCGCGGCCCCACCGCCCAAGAGCACCGGGCGCGAGCACTTCACCTCGGAATGGCTCGATGAGCGCCTGCGGCGGCTCGGCCAGGATCTGCACACCGCCGATGTGCAGGCGACACTCGTCGCCCTCACCGCCGACACGATCACCGAGGCACTGGCCCCGCTGGCCCCGGAAGAGGTCTACCTGTGCGGCGGCGGCACCGCGAACCCGGTGCTCGTGGCGGCGCTCGCATCGCGCCTCGCGGTCCCCGTCCAGACCACCGCCCGCCTGGGCCTCGATCCGCAACTGGTCGAGCCCACCGCCTTCGCTTGGCTTGCCCGCGAGGCAAAAGCCGGGCGCCCCGGCAATCTCCCGTCGGTCACCGGCGCCCATCACCCGGTGGTGCTGGGCGCCCTTTACCCCGCATGAGCGACGCAAAAAGCGAAGGCCCCTCGCGGGGAGGGGCCTTCGTGAACCGCGGTCGATCCGGCTTTATGCTAGACCGAAAATGACGACCCGCATCCGCAGGTGCTCTTCGCCTGCGGATTCTTGATGACGAACTGGGCCCCGTCGAGACCCTCTTGATAATCGATCTCGGCGCCCGCCAGATACTGAAAACTCATGGGGTCGACGAGCAAGGTGACGCCGCCCTTGTCGATGCGGGCATCGTCCTCATTGGCGTTCTCGTCGAACGTAAACCCATACTGGAAACCTGAGCAGCCTCCGCCTGAAACAAACACCCGCAGCATCAACGCCGGGTTGTTTTCCTCGGTAATCAGTTCCTTCACCTTTTGGGCGGCACTGTCGGTGAAATTCAAAGGGCTCGGCATCTCGGTGGCAACGGCTTCAGTCATACTGATGAATCCTCATGAATTCGCTGCTGATCATTATCCGCGCGCCCGGGTGCGCGGTCAAACAGGCCTAGGATATGACCGGATCAGAGGCGCCTATGGCCTTTAGTTTCGGCGTCCCCTTCTCTGCCTCATGGATGAGTCCGCCATTGACCGTGGCGCCGAGGGCCATCTCCAGACTCTTGTAGGTCATATCGCCTGTAATCTCGGCCTTGGCCTGCAGCTCCACGCATTCCGATGAGTGGACGTTGCCCTTGATCGTCCCGTTGATGATGAGATGCGGGACCCTGATATTTCCGGTCACCTCGCCGCGCTCGCTCAAGATCAGGGTGCTGCCGTCGCCCTGCGCGGTAATGTCGCCCTGGACCTTGCCGTCGATACGCAGGCCGCCGGAGAACACCAGGTTGCCGGTGATCTGGGTCTGTTCGCCAATCAAAGTGTCTATCGTATTGCAGGGCTTTTCGCTCGACTTCTTTCCCATCTTCTCCAGCATAATGCGTATCCTCATTCGCGGGGGCCCCGGGACGCCGGGTTTGGCCACGGATAACTGTGCGTGACGACCTGCCCGCCCGACACGACCCGGACCATGACTTTGTGCGGAATGACATTCGCGGGCAGCTTCAACGCCCCGCGAACCTCATCGAAGTATTTAAAGTGTACATCGCGGAGCGTGTCAACAAGGGTTGTGGTTGCAGCGCCCGACGAACGGCCCGCGCCTTGCCCCTGAACGGTGAGGCGCACGCGCGCATAACTCCAGAGATTGGCCGCGAACGGCTGCACCAAGACCAGTCGGTATCGCCAACCCGACGATGCGCGGACAACCTGGAAACTGTCGATTTCGAGGCCCTTCGCGGCCTTCGAGGCCCCCAAGACGGTCTCATAGAAACCAACGCGCTCCTTTAGGTGCATGCGCCTTTCATCGCTTTTCTTCAACGCCGCAGACAGCGCGGCGTAAGCGACGTTTCCTGACTGGAGCAAACGCTTGCTCATCGCGAGTTGCGCCGAAAGCCTCTTTACTTCGTGTCGCAAGCGGGCGATGCGCATGCGCGCCCGCACCTCGTCATGGGCCGCACGGCCGACGTCGAAGCCCGCCACCGATTGGCCCCACCAGAATAGCCCGGCGCCGCCCAGAACGACGAAGACGACACCCGCGGCGATCAGCCCGTAACGCACGACAGGCGAGACGCGCCGCCTTACCACGAGATCACCGATATGGTTTACCACGATACCTCCACGGAAACTCGGGGGGAGTATAGCGGGTCAGCCGGACACGACAACTCAAGGGAAGAGCGCGATATCGTCGAGGCCCTCTGTCTCCTTGAAGCCGCACATCAGATTCAGGTTCTGCACCGCCTGGCCGCTCGCGCCCTTGGTGAGATTGTCGATGGCGCTCAAGACCACCACCTTGTCCGTACCCTTAGGCCTGTGGACCGCGATGCGGCAGAGGTTGGTGCCACGCACGGTGCGCGTCTCCGGGTGCCCGCCGGCCGGCAGGACATCGACGAACGGCTCATCCCGGTAGCGCATCTCGTACAGCGCCTGGAGGTCGACGGAGGGATCCTTCAGCCGCGCATAGAGGGTCGCGTGAATGCCGCGGATCATGGGCACGAGGTGCGGCACGAATACGAACTCGACCGATTGGCCAGCCATCTGCGCAAGCCCCTGGGCGATCTCCGGCTGGTGACGGTGGCCACCCACGGCATAGGCCTTCACCGACTCCGCGGCCTCGGCCAACAACATCGGCACATGCGCCCCGCGCCCGGCCCCGCTCGTGCCCGACACCGCCGAGGCCATGAGCGACGACAGGTCCACGAGACCGTTTTCGACGAGCGGCAGGAAACCGAGTTGCACGGCGGTCGGATAGCATCCGGGATTGGCGACGAGCCGCGCCTTGCGGATCGCGGTGCGATTGTATTCCGGAAGACCGTACACGGCCTCGGCCACGAGTCCCGGGCAGGCATGCTTCATGCCATACCATTGCTCCCAAAGGGCGACATCACGGATTCGGAAGTCGGCGGCGATGTCGATCACGCGCACGCCCTCGGCGAGCAGCCGCGGGGCATGGGTCATGGCGATGCCGTTGGGGGTCGCGCTTATCACCACATCGCAACCCTGCAAGGCCCCCTCGCCCTCGGGATCGGAAAACACCAGATCACACCGGCCACGCAGGCTCGGAAAGAGATCCGCGACCTTCCGGCCGGCCTCGGCGCGCGAGGTGATGGTGGTCACGGTCACGCGCGGGTGACGGCTCAAGAGCCGCAAGAGTTCGGAACCCGTGTAGCCCGTGCCGCCGATTATCCCGACCTTGACCATGGGAAACCCCTTTATAAGAGGTTGCCATTGTAGCAGAGCCCCAAAAAAACGGGGCCCGAAGGCCCCGTCCGTCACGTCTTGCGGATATGACTTAGAACACCTTGCGCATGCCGATCGAGAACACGCTCTGGGTGCCGTTGCTGGCACCCGCGGCGATCGCGGCCGCCGAGGACGCCCCGGTGATATGCGTGCGGCGGTAGCCGCCGTAGAGGCTAAAGCCCTTCTTAAAGTTGTAGAAGGTACCCACCGCGATGTAGCTCACCTTGATGTCGGTGCCGACGAAATACTTGTCGGTGGTCTCGCCCACCTGCAGCGCCGGCGCCCAGTGGCCGGCATTGCCATCGACCCCCAGGAAGTAGTCGCGCGTCGGGTTGGCCTCGCCAGAGGTCTGGAGGTTCTCCACCTGACCCATGAGCGCCACCGGACCGAAGTCGTACTTCACGCCGAACTTGGTGTTGTTTTGGGCGACCCCAGATGTACTACCTGGCTTGCC
>JAKBUS010000099.1 GCA_021841585.1 Pseudomonadota bacterium
TCGATTCCATCGGCGCGCGCTTGCGCTCGCCCTGATTGGCGTGACCGGGCTTGTCCCGGTCCCGGCCCACACCCTGAGCCTCACTGCCGCCGAGGCCCTGGCCATGCGTCACAACCCGTCCCTGATGACCGACCGCCACGGCATCGGTATTGCCCGCGGCCTGGCCCGGCAGGATCGCCTTTGGCCAAACCCGCGGCTTAGCCTCTCCGGCGGTACCGGCAACGCGACCGGTAGCCCAGGCGAATTCAGTGCTCGAGCCATACTGACGCAGGCCGTCCCCCTGACTTCACGCATCGCCCGCCACGCCGCCGTCGGCCGGGCAGGCGTACGCGAGGCTAACGCCCGTTTTCAGGTCGAGGCGTGGCGAATTCGTGGCCTCGTCGCGCGTGCCTACACACGGTGGCGTAGCGCCGTCTACGCCGTGACCAGGGTCGACCACCTGATCGGCAGCGAGCGCGTGTTGATGCGTCTTGTGAGGGCGCGCGTGCGCGCCGCCCAGATATCCGCAGTGGGGGCAAGCGGCGTGGAGCTCTTGGGCGCCCAGGCACAACTGTTGCGTCAGACTTGGCGTACCCGACGCCGTGAGGCCCAAGCCGCGCTCGCGGCTGCCATCGGCTATCGTCCCCAAAGGCCCTGGCCGGCCCCGGCGCCGGTGCTCTGGCATCCGCCGGTGCCCGCCGACGCCTGGGCCACAGCGCTTGCTCGCCGCCCCGACCTGCGACTAGCCGAGATCGATCGCCGCTACTGGGAATCCGTACGCCGCTACCAACGCGCCCGGCGGCTCGGCTGGATGACCGTGGGCGCCGGTGTCGAACTCGACCGTCAGGTCCTGCACGGGGTGCCCGCGCAGCCTATCGATCGTTCGATCGAATTGAGCGCTTCACTCCCGTTGCCGTTCTGGAATCGCAACCAGGGTAACCGGTCGGCGGCGCGGGCAGAGGCCCTTCGGGCGCGCGCCGATGTCCGCGCGCTGCGCTGGCGCATCCGCCATACCATCGCCCGCGACCTCTTTCGACTGCAACGGCTGCATGCGCGTGAGCGGCGCCTGGCACGATTGCTCGGCCACGCCCGCCAAGACGCGGCGCTCGCGCTGCAAGGCCTGCGACTGGGTCAAGTACACACATCAAGCACGCTGGCGGTAGTTACCGACCAACTCACCCTGACGGCGGCGTGGCTGAAGACCCATGGCGCCGTAGCCAGCGCCCGTACGGCCCTGCGCATCGCCCTGGGCGGCCCCAAGGAGACACCATGATCAAGATCCCCGTCGTCGCGGCGACCGCCCTGGCGCTCGCCCTCACCACCGTTCCGGCCTTCGCCCGGCGTTCGCCGATCGTGCATCTGTCGCCGGCCAACATACGCGCGCTTGGCCTCAAGATCATTTCCGCGCAGATGCGCACACTCCACGCCCATCGCACCCTCTACGGCGATTTCACCTTGCCCCCTGATAGCGAGGCGGTGGTCACTCCCCGTATCCGTGGGCGCGTGGCAGCCCTGTACGCCACCGTGGGCGCTACGGTGCGCCGCGGGGCGCCGCTCGCGCGCATCCAATCCCTTCTCGTCGGAAACCCGCCGCCGAGCGTGATAGTGCACGCCCCCATGAGTGGGGTGGTGGAAACACGGCCCGCAGTGCTGGGCGAGGCGGTCGCCCCCGGTACGCTCCTCTATCGCCTGATGAAACCCCACCGGCTGTGGCTCAAGGCCTATGTCTACCAACGGGATGTGGCCGTCG
Organism: Pseudomonadota bacterium; assembly: GCA_021841585.1. Classification (GTDB taxonomy): domain Bacteria; phylum Pseudomonadota; class Gammaproteobacteria; order Acidiferrobacterales; family Acidiferrobacteraceae; genus Acidiferrobacter. The sequence continues at coordinate 1,730 of JAKBUS010000099.1, forward strand.
TCCATCGCGGGCAGGAGGCGCGCATTCGCGCGCTCGGCATCACCACGCCCCTGCAAGGACGCGTAGTCATGGTGGCGCCGCGCATCAACCCGCGCCGCGGCGCGGAGACGATATGGATTGCGCTTACCCACCCGCCCGCCGCGCTCAGGCCGGCGCTCTTTGCGCGCGCTCACGTCATGGTTGCGAGCGCGCAGACGGTGGCCGTGCCTTCCCACGCCGTGGTCGATGTTGGCAACCGCCACGCGGTGTTCGTGGCGATAGGTGGCGACCGCTTTCGTTACACGCCGGTGACCGTCGGTATACGCGAACACGGCTATTGTGGGGTCCCGGGGCTCAAAGCCGGCGCGCGCGTTGTCACGCAAGGGAACGCCGAACTCTATACGCTGTGGTTGACCGGCGGCAAACTCAAGGCGGACAGCTGATGTTCGACTTTCTGATCCGCCTGTCTCTGCGCAGCCGTGCCCTCGTCGTCGGGGTGTTCGCCATCCTCGCCGGGGCGGCCTTGCTTGCCTGGCGCAGCATGCCCATAAACGTCTTTCCGGCCTTCGCCACGCCGCGCGTGGTCATAGGCACCACCCTGCCCGGCATGGCGCCGCGCGACATGGAAGCACTCATCACCTATCCGATCGAGACCGCGGTAAGCGGCACCATGGGCATACGCGTGGTGCGCTCGAAGACCACGCTTGGGGTGTCGCTCGTGACGGTGGTGTTTCACGCCGGCACCAACATCTACCATGACCGCCAGCTCATCGCCGAACGGCTCCAGGATCTGCAATCACGACTGCCGGCGGGCGTCCACGGACCCGAGATATTCCCGCTCACATCGGCCATCGGGTGGCTTGTCAAGTATTCGCTCACAAGCCCGATGGTGCCGGCCCAGGAGCTGCGCACCCTGGCCGATTGGGTGATCCGCCCCCGACTCCTTTCGGTGGGCGGGGTGGCCGACGTCGCTGACATAGGCGGCGCAGTCACGCAATACCAGATCGCGCTCAACCCTACCGCCATGCAGGCCTATCGGGTCAGCGTGGGCGATGTGGCGCGCGCCGTGCGCGGGGTAAGTCGCGATCTCCCGGGCGGCCTCGTGGAGACACCCGGGCAACAACTGATCGTGTCGGCCGCGGGCCGGCTCCACGAGAGCGACGCCATTGCACGCCTGCGGCATACCCTGGTCGCGACGCGCGATGGCCTCCCCATAACCCTAGCCCAGGTCGCCCGAGTCCGCCGCTGGCACGCCATACGCCTGGGCGCCGCGGCCTTGGGCCAGGCACCCGCGGTGGTCGGGACTGTGTACAAGGCTTACGGCGCCGGCACCATCACGACCACCCGGCACGTGCTGGATACCCTGCGCGCGGCGCGGCGAGCGCTCCCGCTCGGCGTCACACTAAACACCCACATCTTCCGACAGTCGACCTTCATCAAAGCCGCCATCCACAACCTTTGGACCGCGCTCTGGGAGGGCGCGCTCATCGTCATCCTCGTGCTGCTCGTGTTCCTGGCGAACTGGCGGGCCTCGCTTGCGACCTTCATCGCCCTGCCGGCCTCGTTCGCGCTCGGGGCCTTGATCCTTTACGTCTTTCATGCGGGCGTCAACGCCATGACGCTCGGGGGACTCGCAGTCGCCATAGGCGAAGTGGTCGACAACGGGATCATTACCGTCGAGAACATCGTCCGCCGTCTGCGTCTGGCCCGCGAGAGGTCGGGCGACGAGGAAACCAATAGTCTCATCCTCCATGCCATACGCGAGGTATTGAACTCCATTGTCTATGCCACGGCGATTGTCATCCTGGTGTTTTTACCGGTCTTCTTCATGCGCGGCATACCTGGGCGGATCTTTTCGCCCCTCGGCATATCGTATCTGGCCACCATGCTCGCCTCGCTCATCGTGTCGGTGACCCTGGTGCCGGCCCTTTGTTCATTGCTGTTCAGTCGCTTCCGCCAGCGGGAGCCCAGTGCCGAGCGCGAAACCGGCCTGGTCCGCTTCCTCAAACGCCATTACCTGCGCCTCCTGGAACGTATCCTGCCGTGGACGCGGACCATCGCGGTGCTTGCGCTCGTTGCGGTCCTGGCGGCCGGGGCGAGCCTCGCGCACCTTGGGCGCTCATTCCTGCCCCCTTTCCATGAGGGCAATTACATACTCGTCATGACCACCCTTCCCGGGACCCCCTGGCGGGAATCGATGCGTCTTGGCGCGGTCGTTCGGCGCGACCTCGCAGCCTTCCCGCAGATCGTGTCGGTCGACCAGCGTGCCGGCGCCGGGACGCTCACGCCGGGGGCGAATACCCCGAACAACTCAGAATTCGATCTACGCATCGATTTTCACCGCGGCCCGCAATCGCCGCATGCCCTGCTCAGCGAGATCCGCCGTAAGCTTGCAACGATTCCCGGCGCGGCCTTCAACCTGGGCGAATTCATCGCCCATCGCATCAATGATGTGGAATCGGGGGTACCGGCGGACGTGGCCGTCAAGATCTACGGGCCGCACCTGCGTCGCCTTTATGGCATCGGCAAGGCCGCAAACCGGGTGATCGCGCCCATTCCGGGGGTCGTCGATCTCCATCTGGAGCAGCAGATCCGTATCCCCCAGATCGTAATCACGCCCCGGCGTGGGCGCGACGCGCATTACGGTGTGTCCGCGGGGCGGTTACTACGAAACGTCAATCTCTACCTGAACGATACGCCGATCGGTCACGTCCTCCACGGCCCGCGGCGATTTGCGATCACCCTGCGGGTCGCCCACGGTGCGAGGCGCTCGGCACGCGACCTGCGCCACCTGCCCGTGCGCGCCCCGGCCCTCGGCCCACATGCCGTCGTGCCGCTTACGGAGCTGGCGTCAGTCCGGGTGCGCCCGGTACCCTGCGAGATCCGCCGGGCACACGGACATCGCGTCCTGCTGCTCACCTTCGATGTGACGGGCAGGGCGCTGTCTGCGGTCGTCCATGAAGTCCAGAGGCGGGTCGCGGCGATCCCATTGCCGCGCGCCTACTTTGTGCGCTACGGCGGGACCTTTCGCAGTCAACAGCGCGCCAACGCCACGCTGTGGCGACTTGGGTTGCTCGCCATCATCCTCTCCGCCCTGCTTCTCCAAAAGGCATTCGGCTCGCTGCGCGACGCCCTGCTCGTGCTCGTCAATCTGCCACTGGCCATGGTGGGTGGCGTGGTGGCGCTGCTTTTGACCGGATCGACGCTCAGTACCGCCGCCATGATCGGCTTCATAGCGCTCTTTGGCATCACCGCGCGCAACGGTATCATTCTTGTAAGCCACTACAACCGCCTCGAGGCCGAGGGCCGGCCGATCGACGAGGTCGTGAGGGCGGGTACGCTCGATCGCCTGGTGCCGATCCTCATGACCGCGATCACGCCCGCCCTGGCGTTGTTGCCGCTCCTGTGGGGATCGCCGGTCGGTAAGGAACTCGAGCGGCCGCTTGCCTTTGTGGTGCTTGGCGGTCTCGCGACTTCGACGCTACTGAATCTCATCGTTATTCCGAGCGTCTACCATGTCCTGCGTCGGCGCGATCACAGGCACCTGCGGACTGCGCCTTGACGCATGAAGGTCTCATAGCCATGGCGGGAGGACCGTAGGCGACGACCCGCGGTCGGTTCTATTTCTTGCGCTCACCAAACCGGGCGGCCGGTGGCGGTTGGGTGAAGGAGCTGGCGGAACTGATTAGCGAGCGCAATCTGCGACACCAACTCTACGCGCGAGACCGACAACGGTCGTCGCCCATTGGGCACGCAATTATCCAATTCGGATAATGGCCCCTTTATACTTGTTTACCCAGATTACATAGGATCGCCGCCTCCCCTCAAAATCCGACAGGCGCACGGAGACGGACCATAGACCCACTCGACTTTCACATCCATACACGCAAGCCCCCGGCCGATGTTGTCCAAGACCTGCAGCCTGTC
>JAKBUS010000027.1 GCA_021841585.1 Pseudomonadota bacterium
CCCGACCGCACCTTGGCCCCAGCCGACCGTTGCGAGGCCAATGCATAGAGATGGCGTACCGGAAACTTGCGTTCCGCGAGCATCGCCAGCATGACCTCGCCGACCGCTCCGGTCGCCCCCACCACCGCGACATCGAAAGTTTGCGTCATACCTTATTTAGACTCCGGGGCTCGAGGCCCCTTCAGCGAAGATCAAGAGAGTGAGGATCGCAACGCCGCAACCACGGCGTCTCCCATGGCCCTAGTAGAGACCGCGGCTGGCCCATTTTCGCGGATGTCGGCCGTGCGCAGGCCGCTATCAAGCACTGCCGATACCGCCGTCTCGACACGCGTGGCCAGTGACGGCTCATGGAGGCTGTAGCGCAGCATCATCGCCAGCGACAGTATGGTGGCCAGCGGATTGGCGATGCCCTTGCCGGCGATGTCCGGGGCCGACCCATGAATGGGCTCGTAGAGCCCGCGGTCGGTCTCGTTCAATGACGCCGAAGGCAGCATCCCGATCGAGCCGGTAAGCATGGCCGCTGCGTCCGACAGGATGTCGCCGAACATATTGGTCGTGACCAGCACATCGAACTGCTTAGGCGCCCGCACCAGCTGCATGGCGGCGTTATCGACGTACATATGGCTGACCGCCACGTCCGGATAACGGCAGGCGACGCGCATCACCACCTCGCGCCATAGCTCGGTGGCCTCGAGGACGTTGGCCTTATCCACCGAGCACAGACGGTGGGCGCGGGCGCGGGCAATCTCGAAGGCGCGCACCGCCACCCGCTCGATCTCCGATTCGGAATAGACGAGCGTGTTGAAGCCCTGGCGTTCGCCGGTGTCCAGTGTGCGTATGCCGCGCGGCTCCCCAAAATAGATACCGCCCGTAAGTTCGCGCACGATCATGAGATCGAGCCCGGCGACCACCTCGGGGCGCAGCGTCGAGGCGCCCGCGAGCTGCGGATACAGGATTGCCGGCCGCAGATTGGCGAACACCCCTAGCGCCGCGCGCAAGCCGAGCAAGGCCTTCTCGGGCCTAAGGGCGATCGGCAGGGCCTCCCATTGGCGTCCCCCGACCGCTCCGAGTAAAATGGCATCGGCCTCGCCCGCAAGCTTCAACGTCTCCTCGGGCAACGGCAGGCCATGAACGTCGTAGGCCGCCCCTCCGACCAGACCGTATTCGATCTCCACGGCCAGACCACTCTCGTCGCGCAGGCATTCCAGTACGCGCACCGCCTCCGCCACCACCTCGGGCCCGATTCCATCGCCCGGCAATACTGCTACTTTCTTCATGAATGCCCCCCCGCGGACTGAAACAGCCACGGCGCCTCGTTTCGTCGGCGGGCCTCGTAGTCGCGGATCTCGGCCTCGCGGGCAAGCGTCCAGCCGATATCATCGAGTCCCTCGAGCAGGCATTCCTTGCGGAAGGCGTCGATCGCGAAGGCGCCAATCTCCTCGTCTCCGGCGAACACCCGTTGGCCGCGCAGATCGATCGTCAACGAATACCCCACGTGCGCCTCTACTGCTTGGAACAACCGATCGATCACCGTCTCCGGCAACACCACCGGCAGCAAGCCGTTTTTTAGGCTGTTGTTATGAAAGATGTCGGCAAAGCTCGGCGCCACGATCGCGCGGATGCCGTATTCGAGCAAGGCCCATGGGGCGTGCTCGCGCGACGAGCCGCAGCCGAAGTTGCCACGAGCCAGGAGTATAGACGCGCCCTGGTAGCGGGGCTTATTCAAGACGAAATCCGGATTGGGCGTGCGCGGCGTCTCCTGGCCCGGCTCGCCGTGATCGAGATAGCGCCAGTTATCAAATAGGTTGGCACCAAAACCGGTGCGCGCCACCGCCTTCAGGAACTGCTTTGGGATAATGGCGTCGGTATCGACATTCAAGCGGTCGAGTGGGACGACAAGCCCCGTTTCCTTCTCAAAGCGTTGCAAATGCCCCTCCCAGCCTCAAAGATCGTGGCGGATATCGACGAAGTGTCCGGCAATGGCGGCCGCCGCCGCCATCTGTGGACTGACCAAATGGGTGCGGCCGCCCTGGCCCTGGCGCCCCTCGAAGTTGCGATTCGAGGTCGATGCGCAGCGCTCGCCGCTCTCCAGGCGATCGGCGTTCATGGCCAAACACATGGAGCATCCGGGCTCTCGCCATTCGAAACCGGCGTCGGTGAATATGCGGTTGAGCCCCTCGGCCTCGGCGGCGCGCTTGACCAGACCGGAGCCCGGGACCACGAGCGCGCGCCGTACCCCCGGGGCGATCTTATGCCCGGCGACCATGGCCGCCGCGGCACGCAGATCCTCGATGCGCGCGTTCGTGCAGGATCCGATGAACACCACGTCGACGGCGATGTCGGTCATCGCCGTGCCAGGGCGCAGATCCATATAGGCGAGCGCGGCGCTCATGGCCTCGCGCCGCGCCGGGTCCTGCTCGTTGGCCGGGTCCGGTACGCGCCCCTCGATCGACACCACCATCTCCGGCGAGGTCCCGTAGGTCACCTGCGGCGCGAGCGCGCTCACATCGATCTCGCATTCCTGGTCAAAGCGCGCGTCGGCATCGCTCACACAGTCGCGCCATGCGGCCACCGCGCGCTCCCAAAGCGCGCCCTTGGGCGCGAACGGGCGCCCCGCCAGATAGTTGATGGTGGTGTCGTCTACGGCCACGAGGCCAGCGCGGGCGCCGGCCTCTATGGCCATGTTACACAAGGTCATGCGTCCCTCCATGGACAAGGCGCGCACCGCGGAGCCGGCGAATTCGATGGCATAGCCGGTGCCGCCGGCGGTCCCGAGCCGCCCGATCACGGCAAGCGCCATGTCTTTGGCGCCGACACCCGGTGGGGGCGTGCCTTCAAGACGCACACGCATGGTGCGCGAACGTTTTTGCAAGAGACACTGTGTCGCCAGCACCTGTTCGACCTCGGAGGTGCCGATGCCATGGGCGAGCGCGCCGAACGCCCCGTGGGTGGAGGTATGCGAATCGCCGCATACTATGGTCATGCCCGGGAGCGTCGCGCCCTGCTCGGGTCCTGTGACATGCACGATCCCCTGGCGGACGTCGTTCATGGCAAACAACGGGACATGAAAATCCCGGCAGTTCTGTTCCAGGGTCTCGATCTGGCGGCGCGAAGTGGCGTCCGTGATGCCAAGCGCCCGGTCGCGGGTCGGGACGTTATGGTCGGCGACCGCGAGGTTGGCATCCGTCCGCCACACCCCCCTATCGCGCGTGCGCAGGCCAGCGAAGGCCTGCGGGCTTGTCACCTCGTGGACCAGATGGCGGTCGATATAGAGCAGGCACGTGCCGTCGTCCAGCTCCCGGACTACGTGACTCGCCCACAATTTGTCATAAAGCGTCTTTGCCATCGAAATCAGCCTGATAAAATGCGCCATGGTACGCAAAGGGGCCGCCGATGCCAATATTATCCGGCCGCGCGCGCCGGTCTTGGCAAGCGTCTCGCGTCTCGACAGGACCGCGTCGGTAGCCGACAATAACGGCCATTGATAGCGACCGGGACGTGCCTGTCCCATCCCGATCCAGGATCTCGTCATGACCTTCCTGCAACTCCTTCAGGCCCTGGAAGAACGCCTCGGCCATGTGCATCTGCCGGTACGGCCGCAGGCCGCGCGCCTCCCGGAGGTCTTCGAGGGCTGCGGTCTCCATCATGAACTCGCTGTCATGCTGGTGCGCGCCATCTACACCGAAAACCGCTGCCAGCATCTGCGCGACCGGGTATCGGCCGAGGCCTGCCTGCGCGCCGTCGCCCCCATCCATGCCGCCGTTGCGCACGCCGACCATACCGATGTCGACACCTATCGGTTCTCGGAGGGATTTTTCGCCGCGGTGCAGGCGGTGTTCGAACAAAAGCCCCGCGCGCGGCCGCCCAAGGCCCAAGAACCCCGCGGCCAGATCCTGTCGTTCCCCTTGATGCGCCGGCGCGCGCACCGTTAGCTGACCGGTTCGCTGGGCGCGATCTGGTGGCTCGCGATAATGGCGAACCCGACAGCGGCGACCGCCGCCGCCACCAGGAACATCCCCTCGCGCCCGAGCGCCACCCACAGATACCCGCTCATGGCCGCCCCCACGGCGGCCCCGGCACCGGCGGCCGTGCCATAGATGGCCTGCGCGCGGGCCTTGGCGCCGGGGCCCGCGAAACGGCTCACGAGCCGGACCGCGACGGCATGATAGAGTCCGAAGGTAAAGGCGTGAAAGGTCTGCGCGAGCACAAGGAGCGGCCATGAGCGCGGGAATAGCGCGATCAGGATCCAGCGCACGACGGCGAGCGCGAACGTGAAGGCCAGCAGCCGCGATTCGCGAAAATGCGCGAAGAACCGTCCCGCCTGCCAGAACACCAGGACCTCGCAGATCACGCCCAGGGCCCACAGGGCGCCGATGGCGGCCTTGTTGTAGCCGTAGTGAGCGAGATACAGCGAGTAGAACGTGTAATAGGGGCCGTAGCTCACCTGCATCAGGAAACAGGCCACGAGAAACGGGGCAAGCCCGCGCTGGATCGGCCGGCGCAGCCCGCTCCCTACGGGTAGCGCAAGCGGCGACAGGCCGAGGGTCGAAAGCCACAGCCCGAAAAGCAGCATGGCGATGACCGGTACGACCGTCGCCGCCCCGAAGCGGTCGAGGACCGGTCCGAGCCCGAGCACGGCGACGATAAAGCCGATCGACCCCCACAGGCGGATGCGCCCGTAGCGATCGCCGTGGAAGGCCAGGGTACTGGCCTCCACCGGCGGCAGCGTGGCATACCAAAAGAAGCTGAAGGCCATCATGACCGCCGCCATGCTCATGAAATCGTGCGCGTAAGGGATGGTAAGAAAACAGGCAAGCGCGAGCAGGGCCCCGCCCCGCACCCCCGTCATCCGGTGCCCGAGGCGGTCGCTCAGGGCGCCGCCGACATAAGGGGCCACGACCCGCGAGAGCGCCAGCAAGGCCATCAGATCCCCCAATGCCCGCGGCCCGAAGCCGCGCGTGCGCAGGTACAGGGGCCAATAGGGCAAAAGCACCCCGAGCGCGCTGAAGTAGAACGCATAGAATGCCGACCGGGGCCAGTCGCCGCGCGCGCGATGGTGGCTCAAGGACATCCCCCCGGGCCGGGCGCGTTCCTCCGCGCCGCCCGCGGGCGAATGCCGGGACGCCGAAGGCCATGCGCCATGCGCGCGGCAAGAGGGTATGAGAGCGTGGCGGACACGGGGACGGCATATTACCCGGGTTTAAAGTCTTTGTCCCCGGATCCCGCCATGCGTGCCGCTAGTCGGGGCGGGCGGGTATGCGCGGCGTGACGCTCTTCACTTCAGCGTTCTGTCCGCGATGGCGCAGCACGTGATCCATCAGCACCAGACAAAGCATGGCCTCGGCGATGGGGGTGGCGCGGATGCCCACGCAAGGGTCATGACGGCCGGTGGTCACGACCTCGGCGGCCATGCCTTCGCGGTCCACCGTGCGTCCCGGGATGCGGATGCTGGCGGTGGGCTTCAGGGCCAGCCGCACGACGATATCTTGGCCGGATGAGATGCCTCCGAGGATGCCGCCCGCATGATTGGCGAGAAATCCCTCGGGAGTGATTTCGTCGCGGCTCTCGGAGCCGCGCGCGGTCACTACCGCAAAGCCGTCGCCGATCTCCACACCCTTGACCGCGTTGATGCTCATCATGGCGTGCGCGATGTCGGCGTCGAGCCGGTCGAACACCGGCTCGCCAAGCCCCGGGGGGACATTTTCCGCGACTACCGTAACGAGCGCGCCAATCGAATCCCCGGTGCGGCGCAGCGCATCCATATAGGCCTCGAGCTCAGGCACGAGCGCGCGGTCCGGGCAGAAAAACGGGTTTTCGGTGACCGCCTCCCAATCGAGGCTGGCCGCCTTGTATGGTCCAAGCTGCGCCAGGTAGCCGCGCACGACGATGCCCAGATGCGCGCGCAGGTAGGCGCGCGCCACGGCGCCGGCCGCCACGCGCGTGGCGGTCTCGCGGGCCGACGACCGCCCGCCCCCGCGGTAATCGCGCCGGCCGTACTTCTGCTGGTAGGTGTAATCGGCGTGCCCGGGCCGGAAGACCTCGGCGATCTTTTTATAATCCTGCGAGCGGGCATCGGTATTTTCGATCAGAAGCCCGATCGGCGCGCCGGTGGTGACACCCTCGAATACCCCCGAGAGGATACGCACGCGATCTTCCTCGCGCCGCTGGGTCGTGTGGCGGGACGTCCCGGGACGCCTGCGGTCGAGGTCGGGCTGGATGTCGGCCTCCGAAAGGGCAAGCCCCGGCGGACATCCGTCGATCACGCAGCCGATCGCCGGGCCGTGGCTCTCGCCAAAGCTCGTCACACAAAAGAGCCGGCCGTAGGTATTGCCGCTCACGCAAGTCCGCCTTTCTGAGCGGTGTTCAATACCTCAAGGATGTCGGCGAATGGGATGCGCGAGCGAAACCGCGCCAGCAGCTCGGCATAGGCAAGTGGCGACCCGCCGAAGGTATGGCGGCCGGCGCAAATCTCGGCGTGCAGCGCCACGAGAATCCTCTCCAGGGCCTCGAAGACGCCGGCATTCTCACCGAGCTCGAAGTCCTCGCCCTCGCTCTCGATCACGCTCAGCATGTCGCGCGTCTCGAAAATGGCCTGGTCGAGCAGATCGAGAAATTCCTCCTGATTGACGGGTGTATGCATGGTTCCTGGGTTTCAGTGAGAGGGTCGGGATATAATGATGGTCTTAGGCCAAAGCTTACTGGGAATCGCCTCATGACGCCAGAAGATCCCGCCGCCGAACCGGCGCCCCAACGCCTCCCCACCCTGCGCATCGTCCCGATGCCCACGGACACCAACGTCGCCGGCGACATCTTCGGCGGATGGATCTTGTCCCAGATCGATATCGCCGGAAGCGTGGTCGCCCACCGCCGCGCGCGCGGCCGCGTCATCACCGTGGCGGTCAATGCCGTGCAGTTCCATAAGCCGGTATTCGTCGGTGACCTCGTGAGCCTCTATGCCGAGGTCGTGCGCGTGGGCACGACCTCGCTTAGAGTCGATGTCACGGTCTACGCCGAGCGTTTCCGCGACGGCACCCACACCGAATGCGTCCGCGTTACCGAGGCCACGCTCACTTACGTGGCCATGGGTCCGGAGCGCAGGCCGCGGCCAGTGCCCCCGGAAGACGCCTGAGGGCCCCTCCTCAGGCCGTTCTGGCCTTGTCCTGGGCGGAGGCCGCGTGGCGCGCGTCGAATACGAAATCCTCGCCCGCGACCCCCACCTCGATCAGGTCGCCGGGGCCGAATCGCCCTTTCAGGATCTCTTGAGCGAGCGGGTTTTCGAGGTACTGCTGAACCGCCCGCTTCAAGGGCCGCGCCCCGTAGACCGGATCGAAACCGGCCTCGGCGAGCTTGTCCATGGCCGCCTCGCTCAGCTGCAACCGGAGGTCGCGGGCGCGCAGGCGCTCCATGAGATTGCCCAACTGGATGCCGGTGATGCGTCTCAGATCCTCGCGCCCGAGCGGATGGAAGACCACGATGTCATCGACGCGGTTAATGAATTCCGGACGAAAGTGCTGGCCCACGATCTCCAGCACCGCGTCTTTCATGTGCTGGTAATTGCCTTCCCCGGCAAGTTCCTGAATGACCTGCGAGCCGAGATTGGAGGTCATGACGATGATGGTGTTCCGGAAATCCACGGTGCGCCCCTGACCATCGGTCAGGCGCCCGTCGTCTAGGACCTGTAAAAGGACATTGAACACGTCCGGATGGGCCTTTTCGATCTCGTCTAGCAGTACCACGGAGTACGGGCGCCGGCGCACCGCCTCGGTGAGATAGCCGCCCTGCTCGTATCCCACATAGCCGGGTGGCGCCCCTATGAGGCGCGCCACCGAGTGCTTCTCCATGAACTCGGACATGTCGATACGCACCATGGCATCATCGGCGTCGAAGAGGAACGATGCCAGTGTCCGGCAAAGCTCGGTCTTGCCGACCCCGGTGGGTCCAAGGAACAGGAACGAACCATTCGGACGACTGGGATCGGAGAGCCCGGCGCGCGAGCGGCGAATGGCATTGGCCACCGCGCGCACGGCCTCGCCTTGACCCACCACGCGCTTATGCAGCTCATCTTCCATGCGCAGGAGTTTTTCCCGCTCCCCTTCCATCATGCGTGATACTGGAATGCCGGTGGCGCGTGATACCACCTCGGCGATCTCCTCCTCACCCACCTCCTTGCGCAGGAGTTTCGCCGGCGCCGGCTTGGCGCGCGCCGCGAGCTGCTTTTCGAGTTCCGGTATGCGTCCGTACTGGAGTTCCGACATGCGCGCGAGGTCGCCCGCGCGCCGCGCGTTCTCGATCTCGATGCGCGCGCGGTCCAATTCCTCCTTGATGTGCTGCTCGCCTTGCAGGTCGGCCTTCTCGGACCGCCAGATCTCCTCGAGATCGCCGTACTCACGCTCAAGTCGCTCGATCTCCCCCTCGAGGGCCGCAAGACGCTTGCGTGAGGCCTCGTCGGACTCCTTTTGCAAAGCCACCCGTTCGATCTTCAACTGAATCAGGCGCCGATCCAGCCGATCCATGGCCTCGGGGCGCGAGTCGATCTCCATGCGGATGCGCGCCGCCGCCTCGTCGATGAGGTCGATCGCCTTGTCAGGCAGCTGGCGGTCGGTGATGTAACGGTGCGACAGAGTGGCGGCGGCGACGATCGCCGGGTCCGAGATATCCACGCCATGATGGACCTCGTACTTTTCCTTCAGGCCGCGCAGGATGGCGATCGTATCCTCGACCGTTGGTTCGTCCACCAACACCTTCTGGAAGCGGCGCTCAAGGGCCGCGTCCTTTTCGATGTATTGGCGGTATTCGTTCAAGGTCGTCGCGCCGATCGCGTGTAGCTCGCCGCGCGCGAGCGCCGGTTTCAGCATGTTGCCGGCATCCATGGCACCCTCGGCCTTGCCGGCCCCGACCATGGTATGGATCTCATCGATGAACAGGATGACGTTGCCTTCCTGTTTCGCCAGATCCGACAGCACGGCCTTGAGGCGCTCCTCGAATTCGCCGCGGAACTTGGCCCCGGCAATGAGCGCGCCGAGATCGAGCGCCAACAGGCGCCGCCCGCGCAGCCCCTCGGGCACCTCGTTGTTCACGATGCGCTGCGCGAGCCCTTCGACGATGGCGGTCTTGCCCACGCCGGGCTCGCCGATTAACACGGGGTTATTCTTGGTACGCCGCTGCAGGACCTGAATGGCGCGGCGGATCTCGTCGTCGCGCCCGATCACGGGATCGAGCTTGCCCTGCAGGGCGCGCTGTGTCAGATCCATCGTGTAACGATCAAGTGCGCCGCGTTGCTGCTCGGCATTCTGATCATCCACCTTGTTCCCGCCCCGCCATTCGTCGATCGCCGCCTCCAGGGGTTGGCGTGCCGCGCCGCTTTCGCGCAGCACCCGGCCGATATCGCCCCGGTCGTCGAGCGCCGCCAGCAGAAAAAGCTCGCTTGCGATGTATTGGTCACCGCGCTTCTGGGCGTACTTGTCGGTGATATTGAGGAGGCGCGACAGGTCGTTGCCGATATGTACCTCTCCGGCCGAGCCCTCGACCGTCGGTAGCCGATCGAGGAGCTCATCTAGGCGCGTGCGCAGGGCGTCCACGGCAATACCGGCCTTGGCGAGCAAGGGCCGCACCCCGGCATCCTGATCGAGCAGCGCGGCGAGCAGGTGGGCGGGCTCTATGAACTGGTGATCACGGCCGACGGCAAGCGACTGGGCATCGGCCAGCGCCTGCTGAAAGCGGTTGGTAAGTTTGTCCATCCTCATGGGGAGAGCCCTCCGTCTCGTGTGGCTTGCAGATGGGGGGCCGACGGGCAAGTTTCAAGCCGTGGCGCGGGCGGCGGGCCTGCTCTCAGCGGCCGAGGCCGGGCAGTAAGGTGGTGAGGCCGATGGCCATGAATTGCACCGCCATGGCCGCTAGGATCAAACCCATGACCCGGGTGGTGATATTGAGGCCCGCCGTCCCCAGACGCACGCCGATGGGTTCGGCCAGGCGCAATACCACCCACACGAGCAGGCCCACGACGACTATGCCGGCGCTCAGCGCCAGTTCCGCGCCCACCCCGCTCGCCTTCTGGGCATCGACGATGACGAGACTAATGGTCCCGGGACCTGCCAAAAGCGGGATCGCGAGCGGGACTACGGCGATGTCTTCTTTGGATTCCGCCTCTGCATCCTCCTCACGGGTGTGCCGCGCGGGGGTCGACTTGGCGTGAAACATGGCGATGGCGATCAATAACACGAGCAGGCCGCCGGCGATACGAAACGCCGGCACCCCGATACCGAAAAGCTCAAGCAGGCGCTGTCCCGACCAGGCCGCGATCAACAGAATGGCGATCACCGCGAACGTGGTCTTGGCGGCGATACGTCGCATCTCGGCGTGCGAACGGCCCGCGGTCAAAGACAGAAACAGCGGGATCGCCCCAATCGGATTCAAGATCGCGAATACCCCGATGAGGTCCCTGATTTCCACTGCCCCCTCCCTTCGTCGAACCGCTCATCCGTTTTGCCATCCCCGCGCCCCTGCGCCAAGGCTGCGTGGATGCCACGCCTTTCCTTCCCGCTATTCCGCTTGCGACAGCCGCCCCAGGCTCAGGCCCCGCCATCGCGTCTGTTCGGGTGCCCGCGGACCTTCCGACAAAACGCGCATGATGGCCGCCTCTTGCAAGGGTCGCAAGGGTGCCTGGGCGGCGCCCTTGTCCTTGCGCCGCGCCAGGCACGCCTGGCCTATCGCCGATGGCTGCCGGGGATCGCTTTTAGACCACCGATCACCATGCGGTCGATCTTGCGGCCCACGGCGCGCGAGGCCGTGCCGCGGGTATAGACGCTGCGCTTGGCAAACACCACGGTGGTCTTCGCCGCCTTGCTGTAGAGCGTTACATCCAGCGGGCATGCCGACGCCGTCTTCCAGGAATGATTCAGGAGGCCGCTAAAAAGGAACGGGTTACAAAATACCAGCGCGCGGACATCGGTGAACCCGGGCTTATTGAAATGCGGAATGTGCAGCATTTTTTGCTTGGAGGCAATCAAATGCAGGATGTCGAGCTTCATGACGACCTTGAAGTGATGCGAAGTGAGGGCCGCGACCACCGCCTTTTGTGCCGCCGGCATCGCCATGGGCACGGTCTCTACGAAAAATGGCGATGCCTGCGCCACGGCAATGCCCAATAGACCCAAGCCACCGCCCACTATTCCTATCAGTCCCTTCTGCTTCATACACATCTCCTGTCGTTGTCCACATCCTACATGCCCGTTTTCGCGACATGCGAAGCCGTCACCTTACCATGCCAGGGCCGCCGGCATACCCCATCGGCACGCGCCAGCGCCCCGCGTTCAGGCTGGCGCCGCGAGCGCCAGCGAGAAATAGCCGTTGTCAGACTCCTCGTGGCGACACCAGCGAAAGCCCGCGGCCTCCAGCAGCGCCTTCATGCCCGCGGGCGTGAATTTGCGGCTGATCTCCGTCAGTATGGTCTCGTCGCGCGCAAAGGACGCCACGAGATCGATGCGCGCAAGCGTGACGGTATGCGCGCATCGCGCCTTGAGGTGCATCTCGACCTGTCTCTCATCTTCATTAAAGAACGCGACATGCATGAATTGGTGCTCGTCGAAATTGGCGTCAAGCTGTGTGTTCAAGACCCTGAGGACATTCATGTTGAATTGCGCCGTGTAGCCGTGTGCGTCGTTATAGGCGGCATCGAGGACGCGCTTGTCCTTGATACGGTCAAAGCCGAGCAGGAGATAGTCTTCGGCGTGCATGGCGGCCCGCAGCGTTGCAAGAAAGGTCAGCGCCTCCTCGTGGTTCAGGTTGCCTATGGTGCCCCCAAGGAACAAAAACAGGCGTGGGCCCTGGGAATGCGGCAGCGCCAAGAGATCGACAGCGTAGTCGCCCACCAAGAGCTCCATGTCGAGCCATGGATAGCGGTGCTTGAGGCGCGCGGCCGCCGCGCGCAGGGCCTCGTCACAGACATCGAACGGTTGGTAGCGGCAGTAGCGCCCGGCACGTTCGCAGGCCACGAAGAAATGATTGGTCTTGACCGACGAACCGCTGCCGATCTCGACAAGTGTGCCGGGCGCCACTTGATTGAGTATCCCGCATGCGTGGCGTTCGAGCAGCGCCGATTCGGTGCGCGTCGGATAATATTCGGGGGTCTCGCAAATGCGCTCGAAGAGCAAGGACCCGCGCCCGTCGTAAAAATATTTGGGGGGAAGGCGCTTGGGGGTTTGCGATAGCCCCCGGCGCGCATCCATGTCGAGCCCCGAGGCGCGTGCCGACCCGGGTAGACGTACGAGCGGAATTCCCGCCAGCGGGCGCGTCCCCTGGCCGACGTTGAAATCATTGAGCGATTGCATGTCTTGCTCCATGGCGACTCCTTGTGATCCAACCGTAATGGTGCTTGCCAGCGCCGATTTCCCCGCCGCCCCGATCCCATGGCCGGGCGTTTGGGCGCGGGCCGATCAGTGCCGGCCGCCATGACCGCCCGCCAGGGTCTTGCCTCATGGGCCGATGGCCCACCCGGCCACACACAGACGATCCGCCCGCTACCGCGGGCCTTATCACGGCGACGACGGTCCGGGTCCTCACCCCGCGGCCCGGTACCGAAAGACGGGTCATGGTGCTGGTGTTAAGGCGCGGCGATGCGGATCTCATGGGCTATGTCTCCCGGTTTGCGACCGTGGCGTGGTCATGGGGTGGGGCAAGGTCGGGCTTTTTGCTAAAATCCACGATCATGTGCCGTCTTGCCGCCTATCTCGGACCTCCCCTGTCACTGGCGCGTTTCCTGCTCGCGCCCGCCCACGGCCTGGTCCAGCAGTCATACGCCCCGCGCGAGATGCGCGAGGCGCGCGTCAACGCCGATGGTTACGGCGTCGGTTGGCGTGCCCACGACGGGTCCCTGGCGCGCCTTACCTATGGGATGCCGATATGGGCCGACCACAACCTGTCCACCCTCGCTGCGCATATCGCCGCGCCCGTGTGGGTGGCAAGCGTGCGTAGCGCCACCGCCGGGTTCGCCAATCATCCCGCCAATACGCAACCCTATATGGCGGACGGTCTGCTGTTTTTGCACAACGGCTATCTGGCCGATTTTCCTGCGGTGCGGGCGCGTTTGCGCCGCGCCCTGGCCCCGGAAATCGAATGCTCGATCGAAGGCACGACCGATTCCGAATACGTGTTCGCATTGCTGCGCCAGGTCCTGGCCACGGCTGACTTCGACATCCCCGAGGCCCTGCGGGAGACCGCGCGCCGGTTGTTCGATGAATTCGGTGCCACAAGCGGTCTCCTGAATGTCGTGGTCACGGACGGTGAGCGGCTCCATGCCCTCCGTCATGCCCAAGCGGCCCCACCACCGACCCTCTACTTTACGATCGACGACGAAGAATACCCAAACGCCACCTTGATCGCCTCGGAACCTCTGACGCAAGGGGCATATTGGCAAGCAGTCCCTGAGCATCATATCCTCACCGTCGACGGCGATAAACCCGCCCAGCTCATATCACTGTAGGCTTATGGACCGCTCGCTCTACGCCAATCTCAAGGAGACCCGCGCCAGCGCGCAGGCGCTCGTGCGATCCGTGCCGCCCAGCGAGCGGCGCTGCATGCACCACAAGGACCTGAGCCCGCTTTTATGGCACCTTGGGCATCTCCTGTACATGGAGCAGCAATGGATCGGGGAGCGGCTCGCCGGTCTCGAGCACGACGCCACGCGGGCGCGGCTGTTTCGGCCAGACGGCCTGCGCAAACGCGAACGCGGCGCGCGTATGCCGGATCTGGACGAACTGACCCGGGACTGGACGGACTGGGAGGGACGCTGCGTCGAGTTGCTGGGCATGGCCGAATCGGCGCATCCCGATCACCCGCTACTGGCCGACGACTTCCTGTTGCACTTTTTGATTCAGCATCATGGCCAGCACCTGGAGACCATGCATCAAATGCTCGCAGCGCGCGCGCTGGCCCTGGATGCCGGCGACTTTGTGCCGCCACGCGCGCTCACTCCCATAGCGCCACCACTGGACTATCAGACCTGGCCCGGGGGCTCGTGTGAGATCGGTGACGACAGCCGCCACCATTACGATAATGAGCGCCCGCGTCACATCCTGTCGGTGCCGGCATTCGCGATCGCCCAATACCCGGTCTCCAACGCCGCCTACCTCGGGTTCATGGAGGCCGGCGGCTACCACGACGACCGCTACTGGACATGCGAGGGACGGCGCTGGCGCGAGTCGGCCGGCGCCGAGGCGCCCTGGCACTGGCGACGCAACCGCCACGGATCGTGGTATGGCGTAGACCATTTGGGGGCCTTTGAATTGAGCCCGACGGCGCCGGTGGCGGGGCTGTCGGCCTACGAGGCGCGCGCGTTTGCGCGTTATGCCCATGCCCGCTTGCCGCATGAGGTGGAATGGGAGCTTGGCGTGCGCATGGGCCTCTTGCGGGACACGGGTCAGGTTTGGGAGTGGTGCGACAATCGCTTCTACGCTTACCCGGGATTTCGCGCATTCCCATACCGTGGCTACTCCATGCCGTGGTTCGACGGCGCGCACACAACCCTGCGCGGTGCCAGCAGCATCAGTGACGCATCGATAAAACGACCTTCGTTTCGAAATTTTTATACCGCCGACAAGCGCCACATCTCAGCCGGAATCCGCCTATGCCGTCAGCCCTACCCGCTGCATTGATCGCCGCCCAAGTCCAGGGTGCCCTGGATGAGGATGTGGGGGCGGGAGACCTGACCGTGTTACTGGTGCCGGAGGGCCCGGCGCATGCCGTGCTGAGCACGCGCGAAGACGGCGTGCTCTGCGGGTGCGCGTGGTTCGACGAGGTGTTTGCGCAACTCGATGCGCGCGCGCGCGTCAGCTGGCAGGCGCAAGATGGGGATCGGATAGCGGCGGGCACGGTGCTGTGCGAGATCGATGGGTCGGCGCGAGCCTTGCTGACCGGCGAGCGCACGGCCATCAATTTCCTGCAGACCCTGTCGGGGACCGCCACGCTTGCGCGCCGCTATGCCGATGCCATCGCACACACCCGCGCGCAGATCCTCGATACCCGCAAGACCCTGCCGGGACTGAGACTCGCTCAGAAGTACGCGGTCCGTTGCGGGGGCTGCACGAACCACCGCATCGGTCTCTACGACGGGGTCCTCATCAAGGAAAACCACATCGCCGCGGCCGGCTCCATTGCCCACGCCATCGCCCAGGCCGCCGAGATCGCCGCCGGCCGCATGGTGGAGATCGAGGTCGAGAGCCTGGCTGAACTCGCGGAGGCGCTGGCCGCCGGCGCCCCTCGCATCCTGCTCGACAATTTTGCGCCCGCGGACCTCGAGGCGGCCGTGCAATATAACGCCGGGCGCGCCCTGCTCGAGGCCTCTGGCGGCATCACCTTGGCCAACGCCGCGCGCTATGCCGAGACCGGGGTGGACTTTTTGTCGGTCGGCGAGATCACCAAATCGTTGCGCGCGCTGGATCTCTCGTTGCGCTTTTCCCGGCCCTAGGCACGCGCGCCCGCCGTTTGCGAGAGCGCCTTTTCGATCTCCATGTTGAACACCGGGATGTCCTCCGGCTTGCGGCTCGTGATGAATCGCCCGTCGATCACCACCGGCTCATCACTCCATGGGCCGCCGGCGTTCTTGAGATCGGTCTCCAGGCTTGGCCAGCTCGTGATCCTCAGGATCGGCGTCCTCGACGGCCTTTTCGACAGTAAACTGCGAACCAGGGGTTAAACGGTTGAAACCTTGGATCTTCTCGCCGCACTTCTTGGGGGAGATGAGCTCCACAGACGCCTCGCGCTGCTCGAGGGACGCGCGCGGCTTCTCGTACTCGATCCGCTCAACCCCATCTGTCACAAGCATGGCTATGCGTTTGCCTTGTAGGCTCTTTGCCATCGTATGGTTTCCTGAAAGCCATTATCGAAGACCTTGGTATCAGACGATCCAGGCGACGGTGGCCATCCGCCCGCAGACCGGGGTTTGGCGATAAGAATAGAGATCGGGGTCGCGGTAGGTATTGAATCCGCCACCGTAGACCGCTGTAATCCCGAGCGCCCTCAGTTGCAGGCGCGCCAGCGCATAGAGATCGGCGCGATAGCGGCCTTCGCGCGTGGCCGTGAAGGCGGCGTGCGCGGCAGGTCCGAAGGCGTGGCGCAGCTCTTCTCCGACCTCATAGTCGCCGGCGCCTATGGCGGGCCCAAGCCACGCCACGAGCCGTGCCGGCGGCACCGGCAACGCCTCGACGCCGGCCTCGAGGATGCCGGCGGCCAACCCTCGCCAGCCGGCATGCAGCACCGCCACGCAACGGGCATCGCGCGCCGCGAGCACGACCGGCAGGCAATCGGCGGTGAGCACCGCGCACACACCGCCGCGGCGCGTGCTAAAGCTGCCGTCGGCCTCCGGCGGCGCCGCCCATGGCTTATCGGCATCCACCACCACGCGGCCATGGATCTGATTAAGCCATAGCGGCTCTGCGGCAAGCCCGCAGACACGCGCCAGGATCGCGCGATTGGCCATCACATCGGATGCCTGATCGCCGACATGCGCGGCCAGATTCAAAGAGGCATAGGCGCCTTGACTTACGCCACCTACGCGGCAGCTGGTGAAGGCGCGCACGCCGAGCACGGGCCAGGTCGCTTGCAATACGCGGATCATGGCGGATTCTCGCGGCGCAGCATCTCCACGAGATTCGCGAAGTCATGCGGGCGCGGGGACTCGAAGGCCAGCGGCTCGCCGGTGCGCGGATGGCGCACCGTCAGACGACGCGCGTGCAGGGCCTGACGCGTAAGGAGGTGGCGCGTGCGCCCCCCGCCATAGGTCTCGTCACCCACGAGCGGGAACCCGAGATGCGCCATATGCACGCGGATCTGATGCGTACGCCCGGAATGGAGCCGCACGCGAAGCAGGCTGTAGGGACCGAGGCGCTCCAGCACCATGAAATCCGAACGGGCCGGGCGCCCATCGCGGCGCACGCTCATGCGCGTCCTGTGGCGCGCGTCGCGTCCTATGGGCGCTTCCACGAACCCCGTCGCCGGCGGTCTACCGATCACGAGGGCCTCGTATTCGCGGCCCATCTCGCGGGTCTTCAGCTGTCCAATGAGCGCAAGACGCGCAATCTCGGTGCGCGCCACCACCAGCAGACCCGAGGTGTCCTTGTCGAGGCGATGCACGATCCCCGAACGCGCAAGCGGCGCCAGGTCCGGGGCGTGATGCAAGAGCGCGTTTTGCAAAGTTCCGCTGGCGCAGCCGGCACCGGGATGCACGACCAGGCCCGCGGGCTTGTCGATCACGATCAAGGTGTCGTCCTCGAACACGATCGCAAGCGGGATGTCCTCGGCCAGGACATCCGCGCTCGCCGGTGGTGGCAGATCGAAGGCCACGCGCTCGCCGGCGCGCACGGGCGCAGCCGCGCTCGCGGGCCGCGACCCTATGGTGATACGCCCGTCACGCAGCCAGTGCTGTAGGGTGGTGCGCGAGAACTGGGGCAGCCGGCGCGCGAGCGCGCGATCCAGCCTCAAACCCTCCTCGTCCGGCGATATCTCCAGCCAAAACCTGAACTCGTCTGTCAAACCCTTTTCGCTCACGTCAAATCCGGTTAAGCTTGCACCGGCATATCAGAGAGGTAGCCATGCGTCGTCTTCTGTCCCGCGTTTGTCTTGCCGTCGCCCTTGCGAGCCTTACCGCCTGTGGCCGTGACCATCACAAGGTCCGTCACTGGCCGGCCCAGAAATTCTATGCGCACGCGGTGAGCGCCCTCAAAGCCGGCAATTACCATCACGCGGTGACGCTGCTAGAGGAACTCGAGGGCAGCTATCCCTATGGCCGCTATGCCGCCCAGGCCGAGATCGTCGTTGCCTATGCCTACTACAAATCCGGCGAATCGGATGCCGCGATAGCGGCCATCAAGCGCTTCATACGCCTCCATCCGACCGATCCGCGCGTCGCCTATGCGTATTATCTCGAAGGGCTCGTCAATTTCAACAAAAATAAAAGCATCATAGAGCGCACATTCGGGGTAAATCAGCTCCGTGGCCGCGACAGCACGGCCTTGCGCGCGGCGCTACGCGCCTTCGAGACGGTAGTCAAGAAATACCCGCACAGCATCTACGCCACCGATTCCGCCGAACGCGCCAATTACTTGATCGACATGCTTGCGCGCAACGATATCTCGGTGGCGCGCTACTATTATATCCACGGGGCCTATGTCGCAACCGCCGACCGTTGCAAGCGCGTGATCGAACATTATCCGCGTACGCCCGCGGTCGCCGACGCCCTGGGGCTCATGGCCATGGCCTATGAGCGAATGGGCATGGTGCATTTAAGCCGCGACACGGCGCAAATCCTCGCACTCAATTTCCCGGCGAGCCGCTACGTCAAGCGCCTGCGCCGCGCTCACATCCTCGGCGGTTCGTAAGACACGGTCACAGGATAGCGCCAATCCCGCCCGAAGGCGCGGGACGTCACGCGCGTGCCTATGGGCGCCTGCCGGCGTTTGTGTTCGGCGCTGCGCACAAGCCGCAGGATCTCGGCTACCAGCGCCTCATCGAATCCCGATGCGATCAACTGATCGGCGTCCCAGTTCTGCTCGATATAGCGGGCGAGCACGACATCGAGCGTGTCATAGGGCGGCAGGCTGTCGCTATCTTTTTGATCGAGGCGCAGCTCAGCGCTCGGTGGGCGCGTAAGGACCCGTTCGGGGATGACCGGGCCAAGCCCGTTGCGGTAACGGGCGAGCGCATAGACATCGGTCTTGAAGACATCCTTGAGCGGCGCGTAACCGCCGGCCATGTCGCCATAGAGGGTAGTGTACCCGACCGCCAGTTCGCTTTTGTTGCTGGTCACGACCACAAGCCCGCGCTTGGCGTTGGCCATGGTCATGAGCAAAGTCCCGCGGATCCGCGCCTGTAGGTTCTCGGCCGCCAGCGCCTGCCCGGGCCCGTCCCACAGCTGGCGGAGCGTGCCCGCGAGGGCCTCGTAGGCGGTATCGATCGGCACGACCGCAAGCTCGAGGCCGAGCGCCGTGGCCTCGCTTTGCGCATCCTCGATGCTCATCGCCTGGGTGTAGCGTGACGGCATCATTACCGCGTGAAGCGTCACATGCGGGAGGGCGTCACGGCACAGGGCGAGCGTAACCGCCGAGTCGATGCCCCCAGACAGCCCCAATACCACGGTCTCGAACCCATTGCGCTCGACATAATCGGCCAAGCCGAGCTTCAAGGCCTCGTAGAGCGAACGTTCGTCGCCGGGCCATGTCGCCTTCGGTCCGGGAAGCGCGGTCCCGGTGGCGTCAAAGCGCGCGATGACGAGGTCCTCGGCGAATGCCGCGGCGCGCGCCATGGTCTCGCCCTGGCCGTTCATCACAAACGACATGCCATCGAACACGAGTTCATCCTGGCCGCCCACCATGTTCACATAGGCCAGCGTCGCGCCGCTTTCCAGGACGCGTGCCGCCGCCACCTCCAGGCGCAGACGGTCCTTGTCGCGATGATAGGGCGAGGCGTTGACGTTGATCACGATCGCAGCGCCAGCCGCCACCGCGCGCGCGACAGGACCCGGTTCCCACAAGTCCTCGCAGATGGTGACGCCGATGGCACTCCCCGCCACTGCGCGCACCAGCGGCGCGCCGCCGGCGACGAAGTACCGCCGCTCATCGAACACCCCGTAGTTGGGCAGCACCTGTTTCCGGTAAAGATCGGCAATTGCGCCGGCATGCACCCACGCCACGGCGTTATACAAGCGCCCGTCCTCGGCCCACGGGAGGCCCACCAGCATATCGATGTCCGGACATTGCGCGGCGAGCCCCTCGACCGCCACGCGCGCGCGGCGCACGAAGTCGGCGCGCAATAGCAGGTCCTCGGGCGGGTAGCCCGTGATCGCGAGCTCCGGAAAGGCGATGAGATCGGCGCCCTGGTCGCGGGCGGCGCGCGCAAACGCCGCCATGCGCCGCGTGTTGCCGGCGATATCGCCGACCACGCAGCGCATCTGACAGAGCGCCACGGTCACCATCAGCGCGCCATCCTCGCGGCCATGGCGCGCCCCATGCGCGCCGGCGAATCGACGACCGTGACCCCGGCCTGCGCCAGGGCAGTCTTTTTGCCGGACGCCGTACCCAGGTGGCCGGCTATGACCGCCCCGGCGTGACCCATGCGCCGTCCGGGAGGCGCGGTGGTGCCGGCGATATAGGCCACCACCGGTTTCGTAATATGCGCACGGATATAATCGGCCGCCTGCTCTTCCTCGACCCCGCCGATCTCGCCTACGAGCAAGATCGCCTCGGTGGCGGCGTCCGCCTCGAAGAGTTCCAGGGCATCGATGAACCCGAGGCCATGCACCGGATCACCGCCGATGCCTATGCAGGTGGTCTGCCCGAGGCCTTCAGCGGTAGTCTGCGCCACCGCCTCATAGGTCAGCGTACCGGAACGCGATACGATGCCGACGACCCCGCGACTGTGGATGGGCCCAGGCATGATGCCGATCTTGCATTCACCCGGGGTGATGATCCCCGGGCAGTTGGGCCCTATGAGGCGCGTGGTGGCCGGCAACAGCGCCTTCACGCGCAGCATGTCGGCCACCGGGATGCCCTCGGTGATGCATACCACAAGGCCGATGCCGGCGGCGGCCGCCTCGAGGATGGCATCGGCGGCCATCGGCGCCGGCACATAGATCACCGAGGCGTCCGGCTGGACGGCGGCCATCGCCTCGGCCACGGTATCGAACACCGGCCGGTCGAGATGGCGCGTACCGCCCTTGCCGGGGGTCACGCCGCCTACGACGTCAGTCCCATACTCGAGCGCCTGCTGGCAGTGAAAGGTCCCCTGCTTGCCCGTGAACCCCTGACAGAGCACGCGCGTGTCCTTGTGTACGAGCACGCTCATGACGATTGCGCCCGCTGCACGGCAAGCGCTGCCGCCTGCTCCAGGCTTTGCGTGACATCACCCAGCAGCCCCCCGTCGGCCAACGCCTGTCGCCCTTCGGTCTCGCGCGTGCCGACCAGACGCACCACGATCGGTAGCGGCCGGCCGAACCCGGAGGCCGCCAACAACAGCCCTTCGGCTATGAGATCACAACGCACGATACCTCCGAAGATGTTCACGAGCACCACCTTGACGCGCGCATCGTGCGCAAGCAGGGTCAGGGCCTCGGCCACCTTGTTCGCGGTGGTGCCGCCACCCACGTCGAGGAAATTCGCCGGACGCCCGCCGGCCTGGGCGATCAGGTCCATGGTCGCCATCGCCAGCCCCGCGCCGTTGACGAGGCAGCCGATGTCGCCATCCAGGGCGATGTACTGGAGGCCGCGCTCGCGCGCCTCCTCGTCCTTGGCGTCGCCCTGGCGCCCATCGCGCATGGCCTCCAGGGCCGGCTGCCGGAACAAGGCATTGTCATCGATCTCGATCTTGGCGTCACCGGCCACGAACTGGCCGTCCTCGCGCAGCATCAGCGGGTTGATCTCGATGAGCATCGCGTCAAGGGTCGTGGCCAGCCGCACGAGCGCCGCCGTGAGATCGCCGAAGGCCGCCACCGCGCGCCCCGAAAGCCCAATGGCTCGGCCCAGCGCGCGGCCCTGATAGGGCGAGAAGCCGCGCACTGTGTCAATCACATGCGCTACCGGTTTGGCGCCCTCCTCGATGCCCATGCCCCCCTCCTTGCCCGCGAGCAGCACGCGCGCGCCGGCGCCACGATCGAGCGCGCACGCCACATAGAGCTCGGAGACCGCCGCCACCGGCGCCTCTATCAGCAGGCGGTCGACCGGCAGGCCGTCGCTCGTGGTCTGCGGCGTGACAAGCCGCGTGCCGAGCAATCCCTGGGCATAGTCGGCGACCTCGTCGGCCGCCAGTACGCGCACGCCGCCGGCCTTGCCGCGCGCCCCGGCATGGATCTGCGCCTTCACCACGCATTGGGTCCCCGCGAGCTTGCGCAAAGCCGCGTCAATCTCCCCCGCCTGCGTCACCACCACCCCCGGCGGCGTGGCAATGCCGTGGGCCGCCAACAAGGCCTTAGCCTGATATTCATGCAGACGCACCACACCCTCCGAGACCACGAACGAAATCGGGATTATGCCACAGACGGGCCGTGCATCTTGCGATCGCCTTGGCGCGTCGCTACCATGGCCGCTCACCCCATGAGGATGCCCCGTGTCCGCCCATCGAAGCCGCGCCGCCCTGATTGCCCTCGGCGCGCTCCTTGCGGCCTGCGCGCGCCATTCGGCGCCGGCATCCGGCACGGTGCCGCAGGTCACAGTCGGGCGGGCCTTTATGACCCGCCTCGCCGAGATTCGCACGGCGGTCGGGGATGTCGAGCCCGGGGCGAGTCCTGTGATTACCGCCCCCGAGGGCGGGCGCCTGGCGGGTATTACCGTCGGACCCGGGTCGGTCGTGGCGGCCGGCAAGATCCTCGCGCGGCTGCGCCCGTCGGGTCCGGCCAACACGCCGCAGCCGTCCCTGCTCATCCGTGCGCCGGTCCATGCCGAGGTGACGCGCGTATTGGCCCAAGATGGCATGCGCGTGCACCCCGGGCAACGGCTGTTTGCCCTCGCCGGGGCGTCGATTCGCATGGCGCGCGCGCCGTTCGCGGTGGGCCTGCACCCGCCGCTCATGATTGGCGAGCGCGCGCTTTTGCATAGCCCGCTTGCGCCGCGCTCCCCGGTGACCGGCACCATCGCCCGGCTGACGCCGGCCAAGCGCACGCGTCACGCGCTCTATGCCTGGATCACGCTGCCGCCACGCCCCGGATTTACCGTCGGTAGCCCCTTGCGCGTCGATGTCGCAGCCGGCATGGCGCTGCGCCTGCTGGTCCCGCCGGGCGCGGTCTTTTTGCGCCGCGCCGGGACCGTGGTATTCGTGGTGCGCGGCCGGCGCGTCTACGAGCAGCGCGTCCACGCCGCGCGGGTCGTGGCCCAGGGCGTGGTCATACGATCCGGCCTGCGCGCCGGGACCGAGGTCGTGACCCACGCGCAGACGCGCCTGGCCAACGGCATGCGTGTGCACATCGCGCATCGCCTCGCCTCCTGAGGCGCACGGAGCCCGCGGTACCCGGCTTGCAACGGGCAACGCGGCGTCTTGAGTCAGGGCCGCGGGTCTCCGACGGCCGCGCCGCCGGGAAGGTGCTATTCTATGGCCCTTTGGCGCCAGGTCATGAGTCACGGGAGGTCTCCAAGAAACATGTTGAGAAAGCGTTTGTCCCTCGCCCTCGTTCCGGTCTGGCTCGCCTGCACCGCCGCTCCGGCCCTGGCGGCCAACTTGAAGGACATCTTCCAGGCGGCGCGCCTCCATGACATGGGCTATCGGCAGGCCGGCGCCTCTTACCGCGAGGCGCGCACCATAGGCCCGGAGGCCCGTGCGGCGTTCCTGCCGCACGTCACCGCGCAGGCCAATACGAGTTACAACGACCTTACGAGCAAGATCCTGGGCGGGGCGCCCGGGGGCTTCGTGTTCCCAAGCGGCCACTTCACCTTCAATTCCCACGGCTACGGCATCTCCGTGACCGAAACCTTGCTCGACATTCGCGCGCTTTATGCATGGCACGCGGCGAGCGCCACCATGCGCGCCGCGCGCCAGCACTACGCGCTTGCGAAAAGTAACCTCATCCTCACGGTATCCGCCCAATACTTCGCGTTCCTCCTGGCGCGCGATGATCTGCGCCTGCGGCGCGCCGAGGAGCGCGCGCTAAAGGCCGAGTACCAAAGCGCGCTGCGCAGCTTTCATCTCGGACGCGCGCCCATTACCGATGCCAACGAGGCGCGCGCCCGCTACGAGGCCGTTTATGCCGCAGCGCTGGCGGCGCGCAATGCCGTGCGCCTGGCGCGTGCGCGCATCGAGCGCACGACCGGCCGGCCGGCTTATCACCTGTGGCCGCTCAACCTTCACCACCCCCTTCCGCGCCCGCGCGCAGGCGCTTTGATCACAGACGAGGCGCAAGCGTTGCGTGACAATCTGGTCTTGCAGGCCGCGCGCACCGAGGCGCGCGCGGCCTCCGAGACCGCGCACGCGGTGTCCGCCGGCCGCTATCCGACCATCACCGCCGAGGCCGGTTACAGCTACAGTCGGGCCGACAATGGCGAGTTTGGATTCGGGACGGCGCTGCGCGACAAGACCATCGGGCTCGATCTGACCCTACCTATCTACCAGGGCGGTGAACTCTCGGCCGAGAGCGCGCGCGCGAGCGCCACTGCCTTTCATGCGCACGTGGCGGCCTTGCGCGTCGAACGCCGCGTCCAATTCGATGTCCGCCAGGCGTTCCTCAACGTGCGCAATGGCTATCATGAGATCGCGGCGCTGGCGGCCGCCAAGAAGGCCGCGCGCGTGGCGCTCGCCTCCGAGCGTCTCGGTATGCGCGTCGGCGTGCGCAACAATGTCGACGTGCTGCGTGCCGAGCAAACCTACTACCGTTCGCGGCGGGATTTTGCGCGCGCCATCTATGACTATCTGCTCGGCCGCCTGGAACTGAAGGCCGCGATAAGCCACCTGACGGCAGGTGATATCGGGCGGCTCAATGCCCTCCTTGAGCCGCCAAGCGCCGTGCGCGCGCCGAACAGCGGGCGTCGTCTGCCAAGGCGCGTGCTGCGGCCATGATAGACTCCGCTGCCATTAGCTGCCGATTCCTGCGCAGCGTGGCGGAGGTGCCGCAAGACATGTGGAACGCCTTATCGGGCCCCCAACCGTTTCTGCGCCACGAGTTCCTCATGGCCCTGGAAGACAGCGGTTCGGTGGGCGCGGGGTGCGGTTGGGATCCGGAACCCTTGGCGGTGTATCGTGGGACGCGGCTTTCTGCGCTCGTGCCGGTCTACCGCAAGAGCCATTCCTATGGCGAATACGTCTTCGACTGGGCATGGGCGCGCGCCTATGAAATGGCCGGGTTTCGCTATTATCCGAAGCTCGTGGCCGCCGTGCCCTACACCCCCGTGACCGGTCCGCGCGTGCTCTGCGGGGCCGAAGGCTGTAGCGCCGACATCACCCGCGCCGCCGCCGATGCCTTGCGCATGCATGCCGGTGCCACCGGCGCGTCATCGGTCCACTGGCTGTTCACGGATACCGCCTGCCGCGAGACCCTGGAGAGCGCCGGCTACCTGCAGCGCACCGGCTTCCAGTTCCACTGGCGCAACGATGGCTGGTCGCGCTTTGAGGATTACCTGGCGGCCTTGTCCGCGCCCAAGCGCAAGAATATCCGCCGCGAGCGCCGTCAAGTGGCGGAGGCCGGCGTCCGCTACGTCGTTTATGAAGGACCCGCGCTGCGCGAGCCCCTATGGGACATCTTTTACGAGCTCTATAGCGCCACCATCGCCAAATATGGGGCGATCGCCTATCTTACGCGGGACTTCTTCTCGCGCATCGGCGCATCGGTCCCGGGCGTGGTCCTGATGCTCGGCTACGTCGACGCGGCGCCGGTGGCCGGCGCGCTCTTTTTCCGCGACGAGACGACCCTGTATGGCCGCTATTGGGGTGGACTTGTCCCCATACCCGGCCTCCATTTCGAGACCTGCTACTATCAGGCGATCGATTATTGCCTAGCGCACGGCCTGCAGCGCTTCGAGGCCGGGGCCCAGGGGGCGCACAAGTTGAGCCGGGGGTTTCTGCCGACCCCCACCTATTCGATGCACTGGCTGGACCATGCGCAATTCCAGCGTGCCGTCGACGATTTCCTGGCGCGTGAAAATGCCGGTCTCGAGATGACCCTGAATGAATTAAACGAGCATACGCCTTTTCGCAAACCGTCATGATGCCACACGTCTTACGGGTGCGGCCGCGATGATCGCCTGGCTTGCCCCTAATTCCCTGGCCTTCCCGGCAGTCGATCAGGCGCCATCGGATGCGCCACTTGCGGCAGGCGGCGACCTGTCGGCCGAGCGCCTGTTGCGCGCCTACGCGGCCGGGATCTTTCCATGGTACAACGAGCCTCCCATATTGTGGTGGTCACCAGACCCGCGCATGGCATTGGCCCCGGAGGATCTACGCATCAACCGCAGTCTCGCCAAGGCCCTGCGCAGGCATGACTACGCCATCCGTTTCGATACGGCCTTTCCCGCGGTCATTCGGGCATGCGCCTCACCACGGGCCCGGCAGCCCGGGACGTGGATCAGCGCCGAGATGATCGCAGCCTACGAGGAGCTGTTTCATCGCGGCTATGCCCACAGCGTGGAGGCCTGGCGGGATGGCGTATTGGTCGGCGGGCTCTATGGCGTGGCGCTTGGGGGCGCGTTTTTTGGGGAATCGATGTTCAGCACGGCGAGTTATGCCTCGAAGATTGCTTTTGTAAGCCTCACCGCGCGCCTGGGCGCCGCCAAGTTTACCCTCATAGACTGCCAAGTGCCGTCCGAACATATGGCGTCGCTCGGCGCGCGGCTCATGCCGCGCCGGGTGTTTCTCCATGAGCTGCGTCGAGCGGTGAGACTGCCGATCGCCGCGGGCCGCTGGGCGAGCGCCCTGGAGGTGGCATCGTGACCGCCATCAAGGGCGCGCCGCACCTGTTTTTGTCGACCACGCATGCGTGCAGCTATCTGCCCAATCAGACGGCCAGCACGCTCTTCATCGACCCGCGCTTTCCCGTGACCCTCGACCTGCTTGGTGATTTCAATCGCCGCGGGTTCCGCCGCAGTGGGGAGCTCATCTACCGCCCTCACTGCGAGGGCTGTCAGGCCTGCATTCCGGTCCGCATCCCGGTTGAGGCCTTCGTTCCCAACCGCGCGCAAAGGCGCACGCAAAGGCGCAATGAGGATATCGTGGTGAGCGCGCACCCCGCTCTCTTCAACTCCGAACACTTCGCGCTGTTTGTGCGTTATCAGGATGCCCGCCACGCCGGCGGCGCCATGGCCGATCCCGACCCATCGAGCTATCTACGCTTTCTGGTAAGCCGCCATAGCGCCACGACCTTCCACGAATTGCGTATCGGCGCGATGCTCGCCGGTGTCGCCGTGGTCGATGCCCTGCCAGACGGCCTGTCGGCGGTCTACACTTTCTATGATCCTTCCTTGACGCAGCGCGGGCTCGGCACCTATGCCATTCTCTGGCAGATCGGCGAGGCCCGCCGGCGTGGCCTGCCGTTTTTGTATCTCGGGTATTGGATTAAAGAGAGCGAGAAGATGGCGTACAAGGCCCGGTTTCAGCCGCTTGAGGCCTATCGAAACGGGCGCTGGTCGCCGCTCGATGCTGGCTGATGCGCGCGTGCCTTGAAGCCGCGATCGGCGGAAGATATCGCTGCTGGCCGGCATTGGCCGAAAATGACTTTACCTGCCCCCAGGCTTCGGGCATCATAAGCGCCTGTTCCGGGAGCTAGAGAGTGTCTAAGGAAGAACATATCGAAATGGAGGGTACCATCGTCGATACCCTCCCGAACACTTTATTCCGCGTCAAGCTCGACAATGGCCACGTCGTCACCGCCCATATCTCGGGCAAGATGCGCAAGAACTACATCCGCATCCTCACGGGCGACAAGGTGACCGTCCAGCTCACCCCCTACGACCTCACCAAGGGTCGCATCGTCTTTCGCGCCCGTTAATCCGCCTCATTGGCCTCAAGACGTCTTGGGACCGACGAGCAGCGCCTCCGGCACGTGAAACTTGAGGCAGCATGCGATATCGAGGATGACGCCTGGACGCGCGCGCACGCTCACCCACAAAAGGTTGAGCCGCAGGTTCATGTCCGCGAACACCACCTCGGGGAAGCCTTTTAGCACGCCGTCGACGCGCCCCATGACCTCGCGGCATTCAGCGC
This sequence comes from Pseudomonadota bacterium, assembly GCA_021841585.1. GTDB lineage: Bacteria > Pseudomonadota > Gammaproteobacteria > Acidiferrobacterales > Acidiferrobacteraceae > Acidiferrobacter. Next base: position 27,658 of record JAKBUS010000027.1, read on the forward strand.
TCGGGCGCTCCCTGAGCCCCGGGAACAGCATCATGAAATCGCTGAGGAGATGCCCGGACTCATCGCGCGTCGGCACCCGCTCGTAGAGCGGGCACGATGGCAGCAGGCCCTGCCGGGATGAGCGCGGTGCCCGTGGCCCCGCCCCGACGATAGGCTTACTCCTGTATGCCCACGGGCTTTTCGGCATAATCAAAGACCAGGCCGTCGTTTTCCTCGCGCACATTCACGGCCCCGCCATTGGCAAGCCGCCCGAATAGAAGTTCATTGGCCAGTGGCTTCTTAATGCGCTCCTGTATGATCCGCGCCATCGGCCGTGCGCCCATGGCGACGTCGTAGCCATGACGCGCAAGCCAAGCGCGCGCCGAGGGTTCGACATCGATGGTCACGCCCTTGTCTTCGAGCTGCCCTTCGAGCTCGACCACGAACTTGTCGACCACGTGGGCGATGGTCTCCGGCGACAGCGCCCCGAAGCTTATGATGGCATCGAGCCGGTTGCGAAATTCCGGGGTAAAGGTCTGCTTGATCGCGACGAATTCCTCCCCGGCCTTCTCCGATGGCAAAAAGCCCATGTTCGAGCGGCCCATCTGCTCGGCGCCGGCGTTGGTGGTCATGACGATGATCACGTGCCGGAAATCCGCCTTGCGGCCGTTATTGTCGGTGAGCGTGCCGTGGTCCATGACCTGCAAAAGCAGGTTGAACACCCCCGAATGGGCCTTTTCGATCTCGTCCAACAACAGCACACAATGCGGGTGCTTGTTGATGGCATCTGTCAATAATCCACCCTGATCGAAACCGACATAGCCTGGGGGCGCACCGATGAGCCGCGACACCGTGTGACGCTCCATGTACTCCGACATGTCGAAACGCACGAGCTGCAGCCCGAGGATATAGGCAAGCTGCCGCGTGACCTCGGTCTTGCCCACCCCGGTGGGGCCGGAAAAGAGATAAGACCCGATCGGCTTGTCGCCCTCGCGTAACCCCGAGCGCGCCATCTTGATGGACGCCGCCAACGCCTCGACCGCGGCATCCTGCCCGAACACCACGAGCTTCAGGTCGCGCTCGAGATTACGCAGCGCCTCGCGGTCCGACGTCGAGACATGCCTTTGCGGGATGCGCGCGATCCGCGCCACGATCTCCTCGATCTCAGGCACGCCGATGGTCTTCTTGCGGCGGCTGGGTGCCGTCAGATGGACACTTGCCCCGGCCTCGTCGATCACGTCGATGGCCTTGTCCGGCAGGTGCCGGTCGCCTATGTAGCGGCTCGACAACTCCACTGCCGTGCGCAGCGCCTGCTGTGTGTAGCGCACGCCATGATGCTGCTCGAAGCGCCCTTTGAGTCCGCGTAGGATCTGCACGGCCTCCTCCAGGGACGGCTCCGGCACGTCGATCTTCTGGAAGCGGCGCGCAAGCGCCCGATCCTTCTCGAAAATGCCGCGATACTCCTGATAGGTGGTCGAGCCTATGCACTTGAGTTCGCCCGACGCAAGCGCGGGCTTTAGCAGGTTGGAGGCATCCATCGCCCCGCCCGACGCCGCGCCCGCCCCGATGATGGTGTGGATCTCATCGATGAAGAGGATGGCGTTGTCCTGCTTCTTCAGGTGGGTTATGACGGCCTTCAAGCGTTTCTCGAAATCTCCACGATACTTGGTGCCGGCCAGCAGCGCGCCCATGTCGAGCGAGTATATGGTGCTGTGCGCCAGCACCTCCGGCACATCGCCGTCTACGATCTTTTTGGCGAGGCCCTCGGCGATCGCGGTCTTGCCGACCCCGGCCTCGCCCACGTACAGCGGGTTGTTCTTGCGGCGGCGGCAGAGGATCTGCACCGTGCGGCTCATCTCCTGGTCGCGCCCGATCAAGGGATCGATCTTGCCGAGGCGGGCCTGTTCGTTCAGGTTCACGGCAAACACGTCGAGCGCCCCGCGCTCGGCGGCGGTGGCGGCCCCCTCTTCCTGTTCCTCGGATGCCGACAACTCGTGGCCCTCGCCCGGCACCTTGGAGATGCCATGCGAGATGTAGTTTACGACGTCGAAGCGGGTGATGTTCTGCTTTTGCAGGAAATAGACCGCATGCGATTCCTTCTCGCTGAAGATCGCCACCAGCACGTTTGCGCCCGTGACCTCCTTTTTGCCCACGCCCTGGACATGCAGCACGGCGCGCTGGATGACGCGCTGAAAGCCCAGGGTCGGCTGGGTCTCGACCTGGCTGCCGGGGGCAAGCGTCGGGATGTTCTCACGCAGGAAGGCGGTCAGGCTGCGGCGGAGTTCCTCGATGTTTCCCCCGCAGGCACGCAGCACGCGCGCCGCGCTCGGGTTGTCGAGGAGCGCAGCCAGCAGGTGCTCGACGGTGATGAACTCATGGCGCTTCTCGCGGGCCTCCTGGAAGGCCATGTTCAGGGAAAATTCGAGTTCCTGGGATAGCATAGGAAGAAGCACCTCCAAATCACATAAGTACCGACCCCTATTCGGGCTCCAGCGTACACTGCAAGGGGTGCTGATTCTCGCCGGAGAAATGGGTCACTTGTCTTACTTTAGTCTCGGCGACTTCCCTTGTATATACGCCGCATACCCCCACACCGCGTTGATGGACGTGGAGCATGATGCGTGTGGCCTCCTCGCGGTTCTTGTTGAAGAACCGCTCGAGCACCAGGACCACGAAGTCCATCGGAGTATAGTCATCGTTCAGGATGATCACCTTGTAAAGGGGCGGTAAAGCGACCTTGGGCTTGGCCTCCTGGACATCCAGATCCGCCACATCACCAGGGCGCCTATCCGCCATTCCCGACCTGTCCTGCTTGCACAAAGACCTCCTTGCGCCATAAAGCCACCGTGAGGCGATTTTCTGCCGATCGCGCGCATGCGTCCAGGGCTCGCCCACCCCCTTTGTCGCCCATCTTGACTTGACAAAAGAAATAGGCATGAATACGGACGGGCCTGGTTCGTAGGCCTTTATTAGCTTTACCTAAAATATGACCCGTTTTCAAGCACGGCATTGCGGGCGACACGCTATCAGTAGGGGGATCATGGCATGGCAACAGGTATTGTGAAGTGGTTCAATGCAAGCAAGGGATACGGCTTCATCTCACCGAGCGCGGGGGGTGACGACGTGTTTGCCC
>JAKBUS010000100.1 GCA_021841585.1 Pseudomonadota bacterium
GGGGGAGGATTCGAACCTCCGAAGGCAGAGCCGTCAGATTTACAGTCTGATCCCTTTGGCCGCTTGGGTACCCCTCCAAACAGTAAGCCGCGAATTGTGATTAAGGGATGAGCCCTTGTCAACACCTCGCGTGATTCAGGCGCGCGCCCGGGCACCCATGAGATTCAGGGCCGAACCCGCCCAGAACCAGTGGATCTGCTCGGCCGTGAGCGTATGGCGGGCCTTGAACTCCCAGGTCTCGCCCTGCGCGCCCGTGACCACGACATTCACGAGGGCATCCGGCGCAAGCGCGCGGATGCCCGGCAGACTCACGCGGTCATCGCGCTTTAGCCGCTCGTAGTCGCCAGGATCGGTGAACGTGAGCGGCAAGACCCCCTGCTTTTTCAGGTTGGTCTCGTGAATGCGCGCAAAGCTGCGCACCAGCATCACGCGTGCGCCGAGATAGCGCGGCGACATCGCCGCATGCTCGCGGGAGCTGCCTTCCCCGTAGTTGGCATCGCCCACCGCAATCCATCCGAGGCCCTGCGCCTTATAAGAGCGCGCGAGCCGCGCAAGCGCTACGCCGGCCTCATGCGTCAGCACATCGAATCCGGTGCCCGGGGCATCGGCGAAGGCATTGGTGGCGCCCATGAACAGGTTATCGCTGATCCGATCGAGGTGACCGCGATACTTGAGCCACGGGCCGGCCGCCGATATGTGGTCGGTCGTGCACTTGCCGACGGCCTTCAGCAGGATCGGCAGCCCCTGAAAGTCCTCCGCGCTTGGCGCCGGAAACGGGGCAAGCAGGCTCAGGCGCTCGCTATCGGGGCGGATGCGCACGGTGACCGCCGATCCATCCTCCGTGGGCGGCGTATAGCCGCCGGTCTCGGCCACGAACCCGGCGCTGGGCAGATCGTCTGCGACCGGCGGGGCCAGAGACACGGTCTTGCCATCCACATGGATCCCGGCCAGCGGATTCAAGCCGAGGCTCCCGGTGAGGGCATAGGCGGTCACGACCTCGGGGCTTGCGATAAACGCATGCGTGCCGGGATTGCCGTCGTTGCGGCGCGGGAAATTGCGGTTATACGAGGTCAAGATGCTGTTCGGGGTGCCCGCCGCCACGTCCTCGCGCTGCCACTGGCCTATGCAGGGGCCGCAGGCATTGGCAAGCACGGTGGCCCCTATGGCCGTAAGATCCGCCAAAAGTCCATCGCGCTCCATGGTGGCGCGCACCTGCTCCGAACCGGGCGTCACCAGAAACGGAACCTTGGCCTTCAGCCCGAGGGCGCGCGCCTGGCGCGCCACATGCGCGGCACGCCCGATATCCTCATAAGACGAGTTCGTGCAGCTCCCGATCAAGGCCCCCTGCAGGGCCTCGGGATAGCCATGGGCACGGACGTCGTCGGCCAAGGCCGATACCGGCCGCGCGAGGTCCGGCGTATGCGGACCCACCACATGGGGCTCGAGGGTGGCGAGGTCGATGGTCACGACCCGGTCAAAATAGTCCTCGGGGTGGGCAGTGACCTCGGGGTCGGCCATGAAATGGGCCGCCAGGGCCCGGGCCTTGGCCGCGAGCCGCCCCCGGCCGGTTTTTTCCAGGTAAGCGGCCATGCGCTCGTCGAACGGGAACACCGAGGTCGTCGCCCCGATCTCGGCGCCCATGTTCGTGATCGTGGCCTTGGCCGTGGCGCTCAAGGACGCGGTGCCCGACCCGAAATATTCGATGATGTGCCCGGTCCCGCCACTCGTGGTCAAGAGCCCAGCGAGCTTCAGGATGACGTCCTTGCCGCTCGTCCAGCCGGAGGGACTGCCAATCAGTTGCACCCCGATGCGCTTTGGCCACTGCAGCTCCCAGGGCATGCCCACAAGCACATCCACGGCATCGGCGCCGCCCACGCCGATCGCCAGCATGCCCAGACCGCCGGCGTTGGGGGTATGCGAATCCGTTCCGATCATGAGGCCGCCCGGGAAGGCATAGTGCTCGAGCACGACCTGATGGATGATCCCCGAACCCGGCTGCCAGAAGCCGATGCCATATTTGGCGGACACCGATGCCAGGAAGGCGTAGACCTCCTCGTTGGTGCTTTCGGCGATCACAAGGTCCTCGCGCGCCCCAACCCGGGCCCGAATCAAATGATCGCAATGGACCGTCGTCGGGACCGCGACCTCGGCGCGCCCCGCGCTCATGAACTGCAGCAAGGCCATCTGCGCGGTGGCGTCCTGCATGGCCACGCGATCGGGATGGAAGGCCTCGGTGCTGGCGCCAGGTACCGGCAGACTGCCGCGATCCACCCAGTGCGCGAACAAGATCTTTTCGGCGAGACTGAGCGGGCGGCGCAGCCGCTCCCTTATCCCCGCGAGACGGGTCTCGAGATTGGCATAGGTGGCGAGCGCGCCGTCTTCGGCGTCGGCGGGAAATTTTTCCATGGACGTGTTCTCTGGGCGGCCGCCCTGCTCTAAAAACCCGGTAAAGGTATAGCCCGCAGAGGGATTTGAACCCCCGACCCTCTGATTCATACCCGCTACTGCTTTCGCAGCCCACGCCAATGGTTTGGGGTCTGGACTTTCTCTTCACCTTGTCGGGCCCGCGGGCGCGATTTAGGTGGATGGTGTAAAGTCTCTACACTCGCCGCTTATCGCGGCTAGCACGGGATTGCCACAGGGTGGTGCCCCAAGGTTTCCCCGTTTTAGCCATCTCCACTGCGTCCGTTTCCGGGCGCAGGTGCAATTTTACAAATCAGATGCTCTACCAGCTGAGCTATGCGGGCACTGGAGGCGGGGTGTTATTCTAGGGAAAAGCGCGGCTTACCGCAACCGGGCGCCTTGGGGGCCAGCCCCCTTGATAGGAACGGGGCAACGCGAGGTCGCCCCTCCCCGACACCTCCCGCAGCCGTTGCGGCCGCACCCTTCGCGCCATGCGGCCGGCGATCGCGAAGGGCGGATCCACGCGGGATGCGGCGCCCGCGGGCGACCGGTGGGTACCGAAGGCCTAGTGGCCGGCGGCGCAGCGCCTATGTCGGACACCGGTGAGGGTTTTGAAGAGCCCCCGAGACGCCGCCCGCAGGTGGATCTCGACGTAGTAGTGAGAGGGCGCCCCAAAAGGCCCCATGCGCGCCGCGATGTGGTGGGTATGAAGCATCCGCAATTCCCGCATGGCGGCCTTTTTTTGCAGGAAGACGCCGAGCGACAAGACCTCGCCACCGGCCGGGCCATGCGTGACATACGCGCCGGCCACGCCGAGGCCTTGCAACACAGCGGCGGACGGCCACGGGGGCCCGGCCGGCACGTAGACCCGGTAGGCCGGCGGCCCGGGACGGCTCACGACGCGACCGCGCACGCCGGTACGGCGCAGCAACGCCACAGCCGACGCGCGGTGCCCCACCGGTCCCAGGTCCCAGCACTGCCGGCTATGGGCCGCGGGGGCGGTACGGGCCTGGGTCGCGAAGGCGGTCTTCTTTAAGGGGGACGCGGCGACCGGCGGACCGGCCTCGAGGGGGGCCGGCATGGCCCCCAGAGGCGCACTCGGCGTCCGCGACAGCGCGGCCTTGGGCGCGGGCGCGGCGGCTGAAGCCGCCGGGGCGCGCACGACCCGTAATCGCCCCGGATGAATGGGGTGTGGCAGGGGGCGGCCTACGACCTGGTGGGTATAGTTCCAGAGCCCAAGCGCCAAGTTCGCAAACAGCAACACACCGACTAAAGTCTTCATGACGCCATTACCGCGAGACCCTCGAGAATGAGATGCGCGTAGTGCTCGCAAGGGGTGGTCAGGTAGGGAATGAGGCGCGCGGCATCGCCGCCGGTCAATATGAGGCGCGCGTCATGACCGAGCACCGCGCGCTGGTCCCGAAAGAGGCGCTCAATGGCGCCGGCTGCGCCAAGCAGGAGACCGCCGGCGACGGCGTCCTGAGTGGTGCGCCCATAGGCCCCATAAAGCCTGTCTTGGGCCGACGCCGTAAGCTGGGGGGCGATGGCGCGCAAGGCGTCGGCGGCGACGGAAAGGCCCGGCAGGATCGCGCCCCCCTGAAAGACCCCATCGCCATCCACGGCGTCGATGGTGATCGCCGTGCCGCAATCGACCACGCACACCGCCGCCCGCGGAAAGCGCGCGCGGGCCCCCACCTGCGCCGCGAAGCGGTCCACACCCAGGCTCGCGGGCGGCTCGTACAGACTCGCCACGCCGAAGCCCGCGCGCGCCGATTGATACCAACGCGGAGCCATGGCCCAGCGCTCTTCGCAAAACCGTGCGAACGCCTCGTTGCGATGGGGGGCCACGGAGATCGCGGCGATCATAGTCGGCCTCACAGGGCCCGCAAGCCCAGCGCTATACGCGTCCGCGCCGCTATAGTCCCCGGAGCCGAACCCCGAAAGCACGACACCTTCGGCCCAGGCCCACTTGATACGCGTATTGCCGAGATCACAAAGAAGTCTCATAGCGGGCGCACACTCACGTCCCCGGCCTGTACTCGTCGCCGCTTCCCCTTGACCTCCACGACCAAAGCGCCATCGTCATCGACATCCACCACCAGCGCCTCGAAGACCTCCCGCCCTTCATGAATCCGCACCGGCATGCGCGCAAAGGCGTGCCGGCGCCGCCACTCGGCCAGTAACGCGGCGACGTGCCCCTGCCGGTAGTCCTCCATGACCGCCAAAAGCTCGCTGATCACCTGCGCCGCCAGGCGGCTGCGGTCGATCGTCGGGACGATGGCGCCAAGCGCCGCCCACTCCTGATCGATAGCCGCGGCGGCGGCCGGGCCGAGCGTCACGTTGATGCCCACGCCTACGACCACCCGCATCGCCCCGGCCTCACCACGCATCTCGATCAATACCCCGGCGAGCTTGCGCGCCTGCCACAGCACGTCATTGGGCCACTTCAAGACGGCCCCCTGCACGCCCAAGGCCTCCAGCGCCCTCACCACCGCCACCCCCGCGGCCAGGCTTAGGACCCCGAGCGGCCCCGCGGTCTCGGTAATGGTCCAGGCCACCGACACGAGTACGCTCCCATAGGGGGTCGCCTGCCACGCCCGCCCCCGCCGCCCACGCCCGGCGGTCTGGCGTTCGGCGAGACAGGCATACACGCCATCCCCAGAAGCGGCAAGCAGGGCCTGATTGGTCGAGGCGGTCTCTTCATGAACGACCAGACCGTCGAGCGCTCGGCCGGCGGCCATGACCAGCCCCTGAATACGAGCCGCATCGAGGGGCCGGAATGCGTCTGGCAGGCGATACCCGCGGTGATCCACGGCAATGGGGATATCCCCGGCCAAGCTTACGGCCTTCGATACCGCCGCGCGGCTCACGCCAAGCCGCCGCGCAAGCGCGACGCCCGAGTGCCGCTCGCCATCCGCAAGGATCTCCAGGATCTGATGAAGCAAACTCATTCCGGGAGTCTAGCAAAGAGTCATCGGACACGAAAAAAACCCCCGATCACGAACCGTGTCGGGGGTTTTGCATTAAAAGCCTGGCAGTGTCCTACTTTCGCATAGGGAGACCCCATACTATCATCGGCGCTAAGCGTTTTCACTTCCGAGTTCGGAATGGGATCGGGTGGTTCCCGCTCGCTAT
>JAKBUS010000028.1 GCA_021841585.1 Pseudomonadota bacterium
CAGGATGACGAACTCATCCCCACCGAGACGTCCGACCATATCCTCGGCGCGCAAGGTCTCCTGCAGGCGGCGCGCCACGAGCCGCAGGAAGCGATCGCCCTGCTCGTGGCCAAGCGAGTCGTTGACGCCCTTGAAGTCGTCTAGATCGACGAACATCACCGCGAACAGCTGGCCGCTGCGTTCGGCGCGCCGTATGAGCTGATCGATGCGCCCCTGGATCAACGCGCGGCCCGGGAGGTCGGTAAGCGCATCGTGGGTCGCCACATATTCCATGCGCCGCTCAGCCTCCTTGCGGCTGGTGGCGTCGCGCACCGTACCAATGAAACGCCGCGCGCCCCCCAGGTAAAACTCCGACACGCGCAGATCGACCGGAAACTCGCTGCCGTCTCGGCGGCGGCCCGTGATCTCCCGGCCGGTCCCTATGACCCGCGCCTCACCGGTCTCGCGATAGTGGCGTAGGTAGTCATCGTGGTGGCTGCGATGCGGCTCGGGCATGAGCATGCTGACGTTGTGGCCGATGACTTCCTCGGGTGCATAACCAAAGAAGCGCGCCATGGCAGGGTTGAAGGTTTCGACGACGCCCGTCTCCGAGATCGTGGCGATCCCCTCGTCGACGTTGTTTACGAGCGCCTGCACGTAGCTCTCGGTATCCTTCAGGCGCGCATGGGTCTCACGGGCGCTCTGTTCCGAGGCCACGAGCTCGGCGACGAGCGGCGCGAACTGCCAGCGCAACGCCAGCAGCGCAGCCGCCAGCAGCGCCACGATGAGCGGCAACACGATGGTGAATTCGTGGTACACGGGGGCGTAGAGCGCCGCGGTGTCCATGGTCAATACCATCCCAAGGCCGGTGTCGGCAACGGGACGATAGGCGGCCGCCACCCGGTGTCCCAGATAATTGCGTGTCAACACAAAGCCGCTGCGGCCGGCCAGCGCGTAGCTCATGGGCAGCGGCACCCCGGCGCGGCTGCGTTTTATGTGCACAAACGCCTGGCTCTGGTCGAAGGTATCCGGAAAGCAGCTCATACGCGCGCCCGCCGGGCCACACAGGGCGGCATTAGCCGCTGAGCGCAGGGCCTTGGCACCAAGAAGCAGGCGGCTCAGGCTCGGCACAGGGGCGTCCCCCACCACCCAGCCGACGACCGCGTGCCGACGATAGACCGGCAAGGCCACGCGCAGCACAAAGCCACGCCCCTCATTCCACAAGAGCGTCGCGCCAAGCTTTCCGCGCAGGGGCATATCCACGACCGGATGCGCCATGAAGGTCCCGACATGGGCATAAAGGGTTCCGTTATCCCTATAGAGCGCCAGCGCCGACAGACGCATGACGAGGAAGGCGCGCAGCCCCCGGTCCACCGCAGTCAGCGCCGCGCCAGCCCGCCGGGGCGGCGCCGCGAGTTTATCGGCAAGGAACGGACGGGTCGCCACCATACGCACGCGCACGCGCGCATCGCGGATATCGCGCACTACCCACTGCACGCGTAGCGCGAGTCCGGACACCAGATTGCGCTGCAGAGCGACATCGGCATTGCTGCGCATCACGGTAAAAACCGCGAGCCCGGTGACTAGGCCGACACCCACGACGAGCAGCGCGGCCACGATATTGATCGTCTCCCCACGCCGCCTTACTTTCATCGTCCACGCCCCAGGATCCCGTCATCTTGCCCGCGGTCACTACGCGTCCGCCCGTCCCGCGAACGCCTCCCGCGCGCCCCTCGCGGCCTCCCGGTCCGCGTCCGCCCATTTGATAAATATCACAGCCAACGACATGGTACGCCGCTGTCTCCACTTTTTCGAACCCCGATACGCGGGCGCATCCCGGCGGTGGCGGATACGCCATACGGCGGATTATAGAAGGCGGCGATTTTCAGGAAAACGAGGACTATTGAGGGGGTTCGCCAAACTGCGGACCGCCATCCCCTGGGCCCGCCCCATGCCGCTTGCCGCACCGAGCCGCACGGCACGGCACGAGAGCAGAAAAGCCGCCCCGCTATTCGCCGCTCATGGGTAATGCCGTATTCACGGTGTTTGGCAGCGCGGGCATCATTTACCGGGGGAGCCGGCCGGTCAGGGCATCGAGAAAGGCCACGATCTCAACCCACCTCGGCCCCGGTAAGCGTCTTGTTGAGCTCCACGCGGGCCATGACACGCGCCGCCCGCGACAGGGTCGGGACCAAGCCGTTATGGAAATAAGGCGCTTCGAGCGCCACATCCCGCCACGCGGACACCACCCACATATGCTTGTCTGCTGGCTTGTGCGTCACCTGATAACGCCCCAGATGCGCCATGAGATGGTATTCGGCAACATATTTGTTGTGGGTGTAGATCAGGAATTTTATGAAGGATCCCTGGCCCATCGGGGTCTTGCCGGCGCCATTGAACATGGGTCCACTATGGCAGGAGGTGCAGCCCAATTCCTGCACCACCATGAACCCCTTGCGCGCCTCGGGACTTATGGCATTGCGATCGCCCCTGGCATAACGATCGAAGGGGCTGTCGGGGGTGATGAGCGTGCGCTCGTAGGTCGCTATGGCCTTGGTGATGTTATCGAAGGTCACGGGATGGGGCCCCGGAAACACGCGCTGAAACCGTCGGCGATAGCCAGCAATGGCTTGCACGCGGGCCGCGACCGCCCGGCCGTTCGGCATGCCCATCTTTTTGTGATTCAAAAGCGGCCCCTTGGCCTGCGCCTCGAGCGAGGACGCCTGTCCTTTCCAGAACTGCACCGGCAGAAAAGCGGCGTTGAACACCGCGGGCGCGCTGCGCGTGGTATCCAGTCGCCCATCGACGCCTTGCGGAAACTTGCGGTTGTCAGTGCCCGTGCCCATGACGTTATGGCAGGAATCACAGGATATCGTGCCGGTACTCAACAATCGCGGATCGAAATAGAGCTCCTTGCCGAGCGCGATCTTTGCGGGGGTCATCGGGTCGTCGGCGGGTACCGGCGGCTTATTCGGCTGCACCAGGCCCGCCGGGACAACGTCACGGTCTTCGCGGTGGTGGCCACGCCGGCGAAGGCCGAGACCGCGATCCATGCCGCCACACCCAACACCGCGCATCGCCGGAATACGAGATGATTGCGATCCATCGCCTGCTCTTTGAGGCCTTCCGGGCCCAGTCCTGGGTCGACGACCTCGCCGCCACCGACACCCGTGGCCATCAACGGCTCACCTTCAGGCGGCCGTTCGCCATCCCGCGAGACACCCCTGATATCGCAGCCGCATCATGCGCCCACCCCTTTTACGCCAAAGGGCACATGCCCCCCACGATCGTCATTCGGGCCCGAAACACGCCGCGTAGTCGCCGCATACGCGGCAGCTCGGGGCCTTGCACAACGCCACCTGCGCCTGCCGGCAGAGCTCCTTATAGAAAAACTTCTTCCACTTCATATTGTGGACGTTCCTGTCATAAAGCGCGGTGAAATGCCTGCGCAAAAGCATGGAGAGTTCCTCGCGTCCATTAAGCCCCATGTCCTGCCAGAGGTGATTGTCCCCCAGACACGCGGTGGCGATGGTAAAGGCCAGCCACAACGTCTCGCGGGACTCGTCGGCGCGGTGTGCTAACAGGAGCTCCACGAGTTCGCCATGCTCGTCGGCCCGCAAGGCGCTACAGCCGCCGGCGGCGGCGGCGTGGTCTTCGACATGTCCGCTCAAGTGGCGGCGGCGTAGGGCCGAGAACTCTTGAGCATCGAGGCCCAGGGTATGAAAGCGCGAGAGTACGCCCGCAAAGGCGCGCGCCACCACGCCGTTTGTGGGCTTATCTCTTTCGGTCAGCGCCGCGCTCGATCGGTCTTCGGTCATCGCTCTAGCCTCCCTCTTGCATGGGTGCGTGGGTATAGCACTTCTTGGGACAGATCTTGGCGCAGGCCTCGCACCCCACGCAGTTCTTGGGCTGCGCGATGGTCATGACCTTCTTCTCGTATTCCCCGTCGTCATCGTCGTCCTCGCCTACGGCAATGGCCACGGTCTCGCCGTCGTCGGTCAGCCCCACGAGCCTAAGGACGTCGCGCCCGCACACCCGGTAACAACGCCCGCAACCGATACATTTGTCACGATTCAAGGCCTGAACGAAGCGCGGCACCCAGCTGCGCCCATCGGGCATGGTCACTACGATGTCAGTCACGCTCGCCCTCCGCCTGCGCGAGTTCGGCGCGCGCCGCCGCCAGGACGCGATAGGCCTCCTGGGTGTGGGCGGCCACCTCGCGGATCGTCTCCCACCCGGCCGGGAGGTCCTCGGCCAGATCGTGGAGGCGCATCTTGTGTTCGATGGCCTGGGCACTGAGCTTCTTGATGTGCTTCTTCAGGGATTCCATGGCGTCGTTGGTCACTTTCTCGCTCATGATCAACCCCCGTAGTTGGCGAGATCGGGATAGCGCTCGATCATGGTCACCGCGTCGGCGACAATTTTGTCGCCCTCCGCCCCCAGGGCCGCGAGCGTCGGGTAGCCGTAGCGGTGCACGTCGCGCAGGTGTTTGTTCACGACCACGATGCGCCCGGCGAGCAGCACGAGACGCCCGAAGCCCTCGTGGTGCATCTTGATCATGGGCTGGGCCATGACCCCGGTCCGGCGCTCGACGCATAGGCCGACGGCGTTATAGAAAAGCTCCAGGCGCCAGAGGGTCTCGGGGTCCGGATCGCCAATGATCGGGATCTCCTTGCGTTTGGCCTTGTCGACGACATAGGGATCGAGTAGGTCGCGATCGGTCTTTTTGTCCCAGGCCCCGTGAGTATCCTGCGCCCGCCACTGCTTGATGAGCTCCCGAATGAAGGGGGATTGCAGCACCGCGTCATCGTCCAGGACCATTTCATCGTGCGCCATGGCTTGTCTCCTCCTCCAGCGCGAAGTGGCGTTCTTGGCCCTTCAACAAGGCCTTGCGCAACCACGGCGGCGGCGTGCCTGCCAACACCTTGCGCAATTGCCCGAGAAGGTCTTCGATCAGCTCCGGACTTGAGACCTTCACCGGATGCACATTCTTTGCGACCACGCGCGCCGCCCCCGACCCTCCTATGGCGGCGACATAGAGGATGGCGCAGTCGGCGACCGCCTCGAGCTTTGGCCCGAGCTTGTCCTCGTTGCCGTCCTCGTTTAGCTCGCCGTCGAACTCATACACGGCCACGCGCTCATGACCATCCGCCGACACCTCGTAGACGGCGATGTTCTTGGCCCAACCGAAATGCGCATCGACGCGCCTTAAGTCCTGCGTTGCAAATGCGATCTTCATGACGATTCAAGCCTCCGCGGTAAATGATGGTGGGTGGTGGTCGCTTAAGGGGTCATGGTCTGGCCGCAACTCATGGGTGTTGGCGAGGAAGATGTTGCCCACCTCGAACACGAGGTCGCGCGTGCCCCTGTAGCCCACGATGACGCGGGCGGCGGCGCCCAAACGATCGAAGATCGGCAGACCCATGCGCAAAAACGGGATGCCCAGGCGTTGCGCGGCCTGGCGCCCGTGCGAATGGGTGATCAAGAGGTCGCAGCCACCGGCTTGCGCCTCCAGATCCTCGAGGTCGCCTAGGCGCACGCCGTCGGCCGCGAGCGGTGCGAGCACCGGGGAGTCGGTGGTGGTGACGGCCGCGGCAAGCTCACAACCCATGTCCTTGCACCATGCCCCCACGGCCCACAGCAGGTCCGGTTCGGCGCCGATGGCCACGCGCTTGCCACCAAAAAAGAAGTGCGCGTCGAGCATGGCATCCACAAGCTGGCTGCGCTCACGACGATACTTGTCGGGCACCGGCCGTCCCGACAGGGCGCTCAAGGAGGCAAACAGATCGTCGGCGGGACCAAGCCCGGTGAGGCTTTTGAATATCCGCGCCGGGACCCCTGCTTTCTCGGCCAGCGCGCGCGCCGCCGGACGCATCTGCTCGCCGATCGCAAGCGCCATCTCCGACGCCCCAATGCGCGCGATCTCGCCTACCGTCGCGCCGCCCAGGCTCGTGGGACTGAAGTCTCCCGGCACATGACCATCGAGCGAACCCGACAGATCGGGCAGGAAGATGGGGGATAGTCCGAAGTCGGTGACGATATCGCGCAGCGCGGCGATATCTCCCGGGGTGACATGGCAACCCGGCAGGATCGCCACCTGGCCCTTGACGGTGGCATCGGGCACCACCAGCGAGTCGACGATGGCGGTAACGGCCTTGGCCCAACCGTCCTGGAAGGCCCCCTCATAGTCGGGCGTCGACACATAGACGATCGGCATGCCGAGTTCCGGGTGGCCGGCCTTGATGCGCCGCAAGTCGCCCGCGACATCGTCGCCCTTGGTCTCGGTCAGACCGGTCGAGGCGATACCGATGAACGCCGGTTGCGCGCGCTTGTGGATATTCAGAAGCGCCTTTTCGATGTTTTCTCCGCCCCCGAGGATGGTCGTGACCTCGTTCATGGCGGTGGTCTGCAGTGGGATCGACTCGCGGAAGTGGCGGACGAATAATACAAGACCGAAGGCTGTGCATCCCTGCGAACCATGAAAGACCGGCATGGACCCGGCAATCCCGAGAAAGGCGAGCGCCGCCCCGAGCGGCTGGCTCATCTTCAAGGGATTCACGGTACAGGCCTTGGTCGCGGGGGCCGTGGCGCGATCACAAAGGGGCACGGGGGCGGTCATGGCAGCACCTTTGTGTCCCACGGTGCCGGACGGCGCACCTGCCCCCAGATCGGGTTGTAAAGGGCCTTGTCGATCTCGCCTACGAGCGCCACCATGCCATCGTAGCCGGCATAGGCGTGGTGGCGCTCCTGATTGATGTCGAGCCACGGAACCTTGGCCTTCAAGGCCACGAACTGCGAACGGCCGCCCGACAGCATGATGTCGGCGCGCGCGTCCTTCAAGAGCCTGTACATCTCGCGCGGCGTCATGTCCTCGATCATATGGGCCTCCTCACCCATGATCTTCTTGATGCGCTCCTTGTCCTCTTTGGTCGATTTCTTGACGCTCGTGCCCACGATCTCGATACCGACCTCCTGCAGGGCCGCAACCACCGACCAGGACTTGACGCCGCCTGTGATCAGAAGCACGCGCTTGCCCGCGAGCCTTGGCCGATAGGCGGCCAGGCGCGCCCACGCGCGCGCCTCCTCGCGCGCGACGAGGGCCTCGACGCGGTCCGCCAGATCCGCGGGCGCGCCGCGCGCGATAAGCAGGCGCGCGATCTCGCGTAACGCCTCGCTCATGTCCGATACGCCGTAGAACGAGCCCTCGAAAAACGGGATGCCATAGCGCTCTTCCATCTTGCGCGCGACATTGATCATGGCCTTGGAGCACACCATCATGGCCGCGCGCGCGCGGTGCGCGGACGCCACCTCGCGGTAACGCGCATCGCCGCTTAGGCACGCGAGGATACGTATGCCCAGTTCGGAGAGCAGGGGCTTGACCTGCCAAAGTTCGCCTGCGAGGTTGTATTCGCCAATGATGTTGATGTCATAGGGCGTCGTGTACTCGGGTTCCTGGGTGCCTATCACATACTCGAGCAGGGCCTCTCCGGCGAGCTTGTTGCCGAGGTTCTTGCTGCCCACGAAGCCCGGGGCATTGACGGGGATGACCGGCCTGCCAAAGCGCGTGCTCGCCGCCTTGCATAAGGCCTCGATGTCATCGCCTATGAGCGCGGTCACGCACGTCTGATACACGAATACCGCCGGCGGGTCGTACTTGGCGAAGATCTCTTTTATCGCGCGAAACAGCCGCTTCTCGCCCCCGAAGACCACATCCGTCTCGTTGATGTCGGTCGTGAATCCGGTGCGGTATAAGAGCGGGCCTGAGGACTTGGCCCCGCGGTTGTCCCAGGAGTTGCCCTCGCAGGCGATCGGGCCATGCACGAGATGCGCTACATCGGTGATGGGGGCCAGGGCGATCTTGGCGCCATCGAAGGCACAACCCCCGGCCGCGGCCCCCGGCTGCAGGGCCTGGGTGCAGCCCTTTTTGCGCTCCTTCTCGCCCTTCCCCTGATTCTTGCCGCACGCCGGTTCATTAAAGACCTGCTGCACGGTATTGGCCAGACCGTCCATACCACCTCCATGACGTTCACGGGCATTCAGGCAAAGACCAGAATGTCCTCGTCTTCCACCACGTATTGACAGGCCAGGCGCCAGAGCGCCGGATGGGCCGGGATGTCCGCGGCGCGATATTGGGCGTCGGTGAGCTTCCCGGCGCGATAGAGAAGCGTCTTTTCGTCCGGGCCCAGACTGACCCGCGTCGCGGCCCGCGCGCGGTCGCAAAACACGATCTTGACCGCGCATGCCCCGCATAACCCTTGACCGCAGGTCTTGTGCGCCGGCCACGGGACCTCGCGGGCCAGACTCAAGAGCGTCGCATAGCGTCGCGATCCGACATGGATTACGCGCTTGACGTCGAAAGGAGGAGCAATGAACGTCACGCTGCCCATACCTCACCTCTGGCCCGCAATCATCCCTGGCATGCCCTGAAAGGCCCGCTCGCCCTCCGTGGATGAGCGGGCGCCATTTTTACCGGATGATGTCGAAGCTATAGTCGGTCTTGCCCGGTATGTTCGTGTCGGCGTCGGTCACATCGAAGATCTTGTCGAGGATCTTCACAAGCGTGTTCATGGCGCCTTGGTAGCCCCACAGCGGATAGCGATGGTGGTGATGCCGGTCAAAGATCGGGAACCCTATCCGGATCAAAGGGGTGTGCGTGTCGCGCTCGAGAAACTTCCCGTAGGTGTTGCCGATCAAAAAGTCGACGGGCTCGGTGAACAAGAGCGAACGCATATGCCAAAGGTCGCGCCCCGGATAGGCGTGACAGCCCTTGCCGAACGGCGAGGAATCCAGCAACGCCTGCACGCGCTCGCCCCACTCCGGGGTGCCGTTGCTGGCTAGGATGTGCACCGGCTCGGCGCCGAGCTCCAGCAGAAAGCCCGCGAGGCCAAGCGTCAGATCCGGATCCCCATAAAGCGCGAAGCGCTTACCGTGGATATGCGCCGAGGAATCGGCGATGGCGTCGACCAGGCGGCCCCGTTCGCGCACGATCTCCTCGGGGATGGCGTGCCCCGAAAGCCGCGCCACCTCCATCAGGAAGCGGTCGGTCCCGGCGACCCCCATGGGGTGGTTGAAGGCCACGACCTCCTGGCCCTTCTTTTCGATATAGGCGAGCGTCTTGGGCGTGCAGAACTCCTGCATGGAGATCGTCGCCTTGGCGTGCACCGCGGCCGCCGTGCTGGCAAGCGTCGTGCCGCCGTCGTACATGCGAAACTGGCCGTCGGTCGGGGTGTCCCATACGTCGCTGTTGTCTCCGAGGATCGTGTAGTCGATGCCCATGAGACCAAAGAGGCGCTTGACCTCGCGCATGTTGCCGATCGAGTAGCCGTCGAATCCGCCGATGAAGTTGATGCTGCCGCCGGGCACGCGCGCAAGCGGCGCCTCGGTCCCGGCCTTGCCGTCCCAAAAGTGCTCCAGGATGCTCCTCATGGTGTTGTCGTAGCCCGTGACATGACTGCCCACGAACGCCGGCGTATGCGTGAACGGGACATCGAAGGCCTGCGGCACGGAGCCTTTTTCCTTCGCGGTCTTTATGAACGCATTGAGGTCGTCGCCTATCACCTCGGCCATGCACGTCGTCGACACCGCGATCATCTTGGGCTTATAGAGGTTATAGGCGTTCGCCAGCCCGTCGATCATGTTGTTCAGGCCCCCGAATACCGCGGCATCCTCGGTCATGGAAGACGACACGCACGATGTGGGTTCCTTGAAATGCCGGCTGAAGTGGCTACGGTAATAAGCGACGCAGCCCTGCGACCCATGCACAAACGGCAAGGTCCCTTCGAAGCCGAGCGCCGCGAACACCGCCCCCAGGGGCTGGCAGGCCTTCGCCGGATTCACGACCAGGGCCTCGCGCGCGAAGTTTAGCTCGCGATATTCCGGGGTCTTAGTCCAGTCGACGGCCTTTTGAAGTTCGGCCACCGGAACGGCGTTCTCGAAGGCCTTTTTGTTTTCGAACATGTTTACGTATTCCGGAGACCGGAACAAGGTAAAATGGTCGAGGACTTTCTCCGCATTCTGGCTCATGCAAACTCTCCATTCATTCGATGAGGGCGTCCGTGACCGGCCTATCGCCCCGCATTCCAGGGGGCCTTGGTGAGACCCCACACCGGATTGTTGATCGCCATGTCCATGTCGCGGGCGAAGATCGCGAAACCGTCGTAGCCATGGTAGGGGCCCGAGTAATCCCAGGAGTGCATCTGGCGGAAGGGCACACCCATTTTCTGGAAGACATACTTTTCCTTGATCCCGGATCCCACGAGATCCGGCTGCAGGCGGTCGACGAACTTTTCGAACTCGTAGCCCGTCACGTCGTCATAGATCAGCGTGCCGTCCTTCACGTAATGGGTGGTACGCTGATAGTCGTCGTTGTGACCGAACTCGTAGCCCGTTCCGATGACCTCCATGCCAAGGTCCTCGTAGGCGCCTATGACGTGGCGCGGCCTGAGCCCGCCGACATAGAGCATGACCTTCTTGCCTTCGAGACGCGGCTTGTACTTGGCGATGACCGCGTCCATGAGCGGTTGATACTTGGCTATGACGCGCTCCGCCCCTTCTTTGATGCGGTCGTCGAAATGGCTGGCTATGGTGCGCAGCGACTCCGCCACCTTCGATGGGCCAAAGAAGTTGTACTCCACCCACGGGATACCGAACTTCTCCTCCATGTAGCGGGATATGTAATTCATGGAGCGGTAGCAATGCAGGATGTTGAGCTTGGCCTTGGGGGTATTTTCGAGTTCAGCTAAGCTGCCGTCGCCGGACCACTGGGCGATCACGCGCAGGCCCATCTCTTCTAGCAGGATGCGCGATGACCACGCATCGCCCCCGATGTTGTAATCGCCGATGATGGCTACGTCATAGGGCGTACTTTCGAAGGGCGCCACCTTGTCCGCGCCCTTCTCGAAGACCCAGTCCCGGACCGCGTCATTGGCGATGTGGTGACCAAGGGATTGCGACACGCCGCGGAAGCCCTCGCAACGCACCGGCACTATGGTCTTGCCGTCGTACTCCTTGGACTTTTTCTTGGCGACCGCCTCGATGTCGTCGCCTATGAGGCCTATGGGGCACTCGGATTGAATGGTAATGCCGTGGTTCAGCGGGAACAGTGTCTGGATCTCGTCTAGGATCTTGTCGAGCTTCTTGTCGCCGCCGAAGACGATGTCCTTTTCCTGGAAATCGGATGTAAACTGCATGGTCACGAAGGTGTCGACGCCCGTGACGCCGATGTAATAGTTGCGCCGCGCGGCCCAGGAGTATTGGCCGCACCCGACCGGGCCGTGGGATATGTGGATCATGTCCTTGATGGGTCCCCATACGACGCCCTTCGAGCCCGCGTACGCGCAACCGCGGATCGTCATGACGCCCGGCACCGACTTGATGTTGGACTTCACGCCGCAGTCGGGCTTGTCGCCTTCATAGACATTTAAGTGCTTGGCACGCTTCTTGGCGGTTTTCTCCGGGTAAACCGAAAGCGCCTCCGAAATGACCTCGGAATTGCGGGCCCTTACTTCGTCTGGTGTCAGATCCATAGCGAACTCCTGTCAGTGCGGCCGGGGCCTGGCCCCGGCCGGCGTCAACGCCGTCAGGCCACCGCGCACTCGGCGGCCGACTTGCCCACGATGGACTCATCCACCGCCTTCATGATGCCGTGCTCCATGAGCAGGTCCTCGAGCTCATCCATGGTGATAGGCGTGGGGATGGTGCCCTTACCCACGTTCTCATGGATCTTGGCGGCCAAAGTCCGATACTCGTCGGCTTGCTTGGAATCGGGCGCGTACTCAAGAACCGTCATGCGCCGCAGTTCGGCATGCTGCACGACGTTGTCGCGCGGCACGAAGTGAATGAGCCTGCTGTTTAGCTTCTTTGCCAGCGACTCGGCGAGCTCATACTCCTTATCGGTCTGGCGCTCATTGCACACGAGGCCGCCTAAGCGCACGCCGCCTGAATTGGCATACTTGAGAATGCCCTTTGAGATATTGTTGGCGGCATACATGGCCATCATCTCGCCGGACATCACGATATAGATCTCCTGGGCCTTGTTCTCGCGGATGGGCATGGCAAAGCCGCCGCACACGACGTCTCCCAACACGTCATAGGAGACATAGTCGGCACCCTCGTATGCGCCCTCCTCCTCAAGGAAATTGATGGAAGTTATGACGCCCCGGCCGGCGCATCCCACGCCCGGCTCCGGGCCGCCGGACTCCACGCAGCGAATATCTCGGTAGCCGATCTTCATGACGTCCTCGAGCTCCAGGTCCTCGACGCTGCCGGCGGAGGCCGCGAGGCTCAAGATCGTGTCCTGGGCCTTGGCGTGCAAAATGAGCCGCGTCGAATCGGCCTTCGGGTCGCAGCCGACGATGAGGATCTTCTGGCCCATCTCGGCGAGCGCCGCCAAGGTGTTTTGGGAGGTCGTCGACTTGCCGATGCCGCCCTTGCCATAGAAAGCGATTTGCCGTAATCCCGTCATTTCTGATCTCCTTATGTAGTAACACTCTTCGTGGCGTTGGTTTCCCAATCCGTTTCACGGGCCACGCGATGCGCGGCACCGGGCAAACTTCATGAAAGCGGCCGCATCCGCGTCTCGATTCCTGGCATGCAAGGATGACAAGCCGTACGTGGCGATTAGAGCAAATGCCGTGCCAGGGCCAAACACGCGCAAAAGGGCTAGTTTCGGCCTCATGGTTGTCGCGCTTGCGACAAACCTGGCACGCAAGTGTGGGAGTTGTCTCAAAGACAACAGGGACATGCCTGCACGGCATCTGACAGCTGGCGGTCGCGACGGCACAGGCGAGCGCACCGGCGGGTGATCGCGGGGCGGAATGAAAATTGCTGCGCCCAGGTCATGGCCTTTCGGAGGACCGTAACATGCAAATTGGCGTGACCAGCGACGAGGCGGTGACGAATCGCTGCCTATTCGTGATCGAGGGCTGCGAGATCAGCCGCGCGGCCCTGCGGTTCATGTTGCAAGACGAGTACGAGACCCATGAATGGCCGACACTCGATCGAGCGCTTGCGCACCTGCGCGCGCGAAGGCCCGATCTGGTCGTCATAGGCGCAAGCGAACTCGGGCCGGTCGACGGCGGCGTCATGGATCGCATCCGCGACGCGAGCCCCGATACGCGCATACTGGTGATGATCGGCCCATCCGCCGGCGGGCAACATGGGCTTTGGCGGGCAGCGGGCGCTCATGGCCTCCTGCCCCAGCCGCTTACCGTGGAGACGGTGCGCCGCAAGGTGCGCCTGGCCTTGGGGCTGCGCGCGCCGCTTGCCATGGGCGTGGAGACGAGTTGACCAAAACGCGTATCGGTCAAGCCCCGTTTACGAGGGCGCGAGCGTAGGGCGCGGGCGCGGCGCTCGAGAGCGCGTGCGTGAAGGCGGCAAGATCGACGATGATCGGCGTGATCGACTGCTCCGATAGAAAGCGGGATTCATTGCGGGTTTGGGTATCCGGCAATACCGCCCAGTGCGGCCCCCGCGAGCGCTTCATGATCTGGCGCGCGAAGGCCCGCTCGAGCTGGGTGGTGAAACGGCAGCCTAGGAACAGAAAGCCGCGATCCTGGCGCAGCGCCTGCACCTCTTGCGGAATCGGCGTCTGGATGTCGATTTCGGTCAGGACCTCGACCAAGTCCGAATCGGAGACGAGGAAATTGCCTGCGGGGTTGAGGGCGCCGAGCGGCTCGTAGATGAGCGTCGCCCATGAGGCGTGGTCCACACGCGTGCCATCATGCCGGAAATAATGGACCCATGCGCCATGATGCTCGGCCTGGCTTACCGCCTGCACAGAGCCCCAATCATCGCCATGCGCCTTTAGGGCCACGCGCAGGACATCATCGTACCAAACGTGCACGAGAAGCGCGGGGCGCGATGCGGCAAGCCAATCATGCAAGGCATTGGGCGCGACACTCACGCTAAACGCATCGCGCATAAGGGTGCTCACGGTCTTTCGATGCTTGAAGTTCTCGATAAACTGGGCGGCGGCGGTGAGATTGCTGCGGATCTTGTGCGGAACCGCAACCTTGGCCGCGAACCGCGATGCCAGCGCCTCGGGAGTCACCGGGATGGGGCACGCGGGATCGAGTGCGAGCACCCCCGGACCTATGTAGGGAATGAGCCGGTCTTGGGCCAGGGCCTCGCGTACCGCTCCGGGAATACTCATGGGTGCTACCTCCTCTTGGTTGTGGTTGCGTGGCAACGCGCCATTTACGCGCCGCCCTCAGAGATAGATCGCCGATCCGGCGCCGACGTTGATCGAGGCGTCCTTCACGGCCTCGACAATGACTGCGATATCCGCCTCGGCGAGGCCGGCATGAAATGGAAGCACGATGCCGCGATCCGCGATCTTGTCGGTGATTCCGCACCCGGCCCCCGCAAAACCTTTTTGCCGGCATTGCCCATCGCGATAGAGGGGGGTCGCGTAAGGGCGCGCCTCGATACCGTCGGCGCGCAAGTCGTCGACGATGGCATCGCGCGCAAAGCGGCTGAAGCGCGCGCCCAAATGGACCAGGAACGTAAACGGATGATGGGCGGTGACGCGCGGCGCGGTGTACGGGTCCTTGATCCCCTCGAAGGAACGGATATGGCGGGCATAGAGCTCGGCGACATGGGCGCGGGCGCTAAGCGTGGCATCGAGGCGCCCCCACTGGGCTTGCAGCAAGACCGCCGTGTGTGCGCTCAAGGGGGCATGGGGCATGCCGCCCAGATTTTGGCGCAGCGACTCCGCCACCCGCGCATCATCAGTCAAGACCATGCCCCCGCCCCCGCACGCGACAGGGCCGCGCGCGCGGAAATCAAAAAGGCTCGCATCCCCGAAACGGCCGACGGGCGTTTCATCGTAGGCCGAGCCCAGCGCCTCCGTCGAGTCCTCTATGAGCACAAGGCCGTGGCGCTCGCCGAGGGTTCGGAACGCCTCCCAATCCGCGGGATGACCATTGGTATTGGCGATCAGCATCGCGCGCGCAGCCGGCCCGATCTTGCGCGCGGCCTTTTCGGGATTGAGCGTGCCCGACCAGTAGTCGATATCGGAAAAGACCGGGGTGGCCCCGGCACGCCATACCTCGCGCGCGATCT
Organism: Pseudomonadota bacterium; assembly: GCA_021841585.1. Taxonomy (GTDB): domain Bacteria; phylum Pseudomonadota; class Gammaproteobacteria; order Acidiferrobacterales; family Acidiferrobacteraceae; genus Acidiferrobacter. The sequence continues at coordinate 15,043 of JAKBUS010000028.1, forward strand.
CGTGCCACGAATAGGCCGAAACGATGATCTCATCGCCCGGCCCGATGCCGTGGGCCTTGAGCACCGCCTCGAGTCCGCAGGCGGCATTCGCGCAGGCCACGGCATGGCGTCTCCCAAGAGCGACGGCGATCTGGGTCTCGAAGGCCGTGATAGCGGCCTCTTGCGTCAGCGGGTGTTCTTGCGCCATCGCCTGCATGCGTTCGCGGTCGGCGGCGGTGATGTCCCACGCTTCGGCGGGGATCCGAAACCCGGTCATGACGGCGCGCGCATGGCGATAAGAAGGCCGGTAGCGGCTGCCAGGTCCGGGGTCAGGGAAACACAATGACCCCGGCCGTCCATGAGATAGAAGTCAGCAAGCGGGGTGCTCCGGAATGGCCGGCTACCCGCCATGTCCGCGGCATCGCAGCGCGCGAACACAAGGCCCGGAAATGCGCGCCGCAACGCCGGCAGGGATAATCCGGCGTCGGCGTCGAGGAGGCCCTGGAGGCGGCCCCAATCGGATTCGTTCATGGGACTAGACCTCCCCGACGCGCCGGGCCTCGACTGTGATCGGTAGCGCGGTCTCGACCGCCAGTGCCGGGAGCTGCAACTGCCAGCCGTTGGCGAGCGTCACCCAGCCACCCCACATGGCAGGCCGCTCCATGGCAACGATCGGCTCCTCTAGGTCCTTTTTGGCGACGTAGGCCGACAGCACCCCGTCGCGGTTTTTACGGATCATGACCTTCATTTCGTGCCTCCTCGCATTGTCTTGCCCTACGCCGCGCGCGCGGACACCTCGCGCAGGATATCGGGGAGCACCGTCAGGACCCGCTCAACGCAGGCACTCGTGTTATAGCGCCCGAGCGAAAAGCGGATGGTCCCGAGTGCCGCGCGCCTATCGAGGCCCATGGCCATCAACACATGCGAGGGTTCGACCCCGCCGGCCGCGCACGCCGCCCCCAAGGAGACGGCGATCCCTCGGCGATCGAGGGCCTGCATGAGGCGCTCGCCATCCAGCGCACCGAATCCGACACTGCTGGTATTGGGCAATCGCGGGGCCGCGGCGCCGTGGATCTCGGCGGCGGGAAAGCGCGCGCTGACGCCTTGCTCCAGGTCGTCACGCAGCCGCTCCATGCGCGAGGCCTGCGCCTCGAGATCCTCGCGGGCGAGCGCGCAGGCACTCCCAAACGCGACGATCGCCGGCAGATTTTCGCTGCCGCCCCGACGCGCGCGCTCCTGGTGCCCCCACAAGAGCGGCGTGATCTTGACGCCGTTACGCACGAACAACGCCCCCGCCCCTGGGGGCGCATGAAGCTTGTGCCCGGCAAGCGACAGCATGTCGATCGCCACCCGCGCCACATCGATGGGTATGCGCCCGGCCGCCTGCACGGCATCGACATGAAGCAAGACGCCCATGGCGCGCGTCAGGGCCGCGATCTCCGGTATGGGAAACAGCACGCCGGTCTCATTGTTGGCCCACATGAGCGTCACGAGCGTGGTATCGGCTGTGATCGCCGCGCGCACCGCGTCTGCGGCCAGACGTCCCTCGCCGTCGACTGGCAGGTAGCTCACGCGCGTCCCCAGACCCTCCAGGTGCCGCAATAGCATCAACGTCGAGGGATGCTCCACCTGGCTTGTGACGATATGCCTGGCGCCGTATGGCGCGCCCAAGACGCCCAAAATTGCCATGTGGTTGGCCTCGGTACCGGAGCTCGTGAACACGATCTCACGCACGGCGGCGCCGATCAGCGCTGCCACCTCGGCGCGCGCCTCATGAAGGAGCCCATGGGCGCGCATGCCGGCTGCGTGCTTGCTCGACGGATTGCCGATATCCGGTCGCAGACAGGCCCGCATCGCCTCCAGGCACTCGCGCGCCACCACCCCGGTGGCATTATGATCGAGATGGACATATGCCGGCGCCTCTTTGGTCATGACCCAAAACCTCCCGTCTCCTCGTGCCGCCAACCCTGGAGCGCGCCGGGATCAACACCCAAGGTCCGCGCCATCCGCCGTCTCCATGTCCTCGAGCTCCCGGGCCTTCATTCCCACGCGATAGCCGTTGGCAACGAAATCCACGCCGTATATGTAGAACTGCTGCAGGAACGTGCCGATACTCGTTACATAGCCCTCATCGCCCTTTCTTACGAGAATGTCGCCTATTTCCTTCCCCGGAAAGGTGCCGTCATTGCGCACAGTCTTGCGCGAACGGACTTTTTGTCCGTACTCGAATTGCGGTGGCCCCTTAAGCTCCACGATATCGCCTTCGCGATTGATCTTCATCCCGGCCTCCATTCTTCCGGCACCCGATAAAGCTAGTGCGAATGCCTAGGAATTGCGCTTTAGCCGACTGATATCGACGACGGCATCATGGCCCGCGGTCTGGCACCCGCATCCGCCGCTATTTGGGTTAAAGACCGTAAATCCCGATGAGTGAACGGCATCGGAAAAATCCACGGTGCAGCGGTCCAACAACTCGCAAGTCACGAGCGGCATATGAATCACAAGCCCCTCATACTCGGCCGTTACATCGCCATCGCATGGCGCGGTCTCGATGGTGAAATCGACGCTAATCCCGGAACACCCCCCCGGGGTGGCCAGCAGGCGTATGCCAGATGCTGCTCTGCCGCTCATCCGCAGCATGCGGCGCATGAACTTGAGCGCCGATGGAGTGATCGTAATGTTCATGAATATCCGCCTCTAAGCCTGATAGCGCGGGACGCTTGAGTCGACTACACAGGTGTTCTCGACCGGACACACCGCCACGCACTGCGGGTCATCGAAATATCCTATGCACTCCGTGCACTTTTCTGGCTTTATGATGTATGTACCGTCCTTTTCGCGAATGGCATTGTTGGGGCATTCCGGTTCGCACGCCGAGCACGCCGTGCACTGTGATCCTATGATCTTGTAGGGCATGATTGTCTCCCGATGTTTGACAAAGTCGTTGTTGTAAATTTATGCAGCCACATACGCGCCCTGGCGGATCGCCGCGTCGCCCCGATGGGTATGCGTGATCTCGCCTTTTTCGATCCGGTCGATATAGCTCTTGTAGTAAGCAAGCACCGCCGCGTCGATGAACTCATAAGCGCACGCGTCGACCGGCTCTATACCGGCCTCCTTCAGGGTTGCTCGCGGACATCCGCCGATCTTGGCGACAAGCACGGCGGCACAATCGTTGAGGGCGCGGATGATGGTGGGCAGGGCCTCTTCCTCGCCATAACCGCCCTGACAGTACAGATCGACGCGCCGGTGTCCGACGAATTTGACGCCATGAGCATTGGCCTCGTAGACCTGGAACTCCTTGGCGTGCCCGAAGTGCTCGTTCACGCGGCCCTCGCCCTTGGTGGCGACCGCCACCAAGATCGCGATGTCGCCCCCGCGCCCGTCCAGATCACGAAGCTCGGCCTCCTTCGCGGCGGCCTTCTCGTGCCTCTGGCCCTCGACTGCCGTCTGGTAGGCGCGGCGCGCCGCGCCGTCATAGGTGAGCTCCATCTCCATGACCTTCTCGGTAGTGAACTCCGAGGAGCGGTCCTCGCCAAGGAGACCCACGGCATCGGCGCGACACTGGCGGCAATGACGCATCATGTTCATCTGCCCCTCGCAGCGATCCTGCAGGGTTTTTAGCTCCTGCGCGCTCGGGCCGCGCTGTCCGGAAAGCCCGAACACGGTGCCATGCTCGGGCGCGGAGATAAGCGGCATGATGTTGTGCAAAAAGGCCCCGCGTGATTTCACGGCCTTATTGACTTCGACTAAATGCCGATCGTTGATGCCTGGGATCATGACCGAATTCACCTTGCAGAGAATGCCGCGCTCAGTCAGCATTTCCAGGCCCTGCATCTGGCGCTCGTGAAGGATCTGGGCGGCGTCGCGCCCGGTGTGGCGTTTATGCCGGTAATAGATCCACGGATAGATCCGCGCGCCGATTTCTGGGTCCACCATATTGATGGTGATGGTCACATGATCGACGTTTAGGTCTTTGATGCGATCGACATAATCGGGGAGCGCAAGTCCGTTGGTGGACAGGCAAAGCTTGATATCGGGGGCCTCGCGGGCAATGAGCTCGAAGGTCCTGAAGGTCTTTTCGGGGTTGGCCAATGGATCCCCGGGGCCGGCGATGCCAAGGACGGTCATCTGCGGTATGGCGCTTGCCACGGCCAGGGTCTTGCGCGCGGCCTGCTCGGGCGTCAGGCGCTCGCTTACGACGCCCGGACGCGACTCGTTGGCGCAATCATACTTGCGATTGCAGTAATTGCACTGGATATTACAGGCGGGCGCCACCGCGACATGCATGCGCGCGTAGTGATGGTGCGCCTCTTCGCTGTAACAAGGATGATTCTTGACCTTTTCCCAGACGCCCGGGGCCATGTCTTCCGGCGCCATGGACGATCCACAACTGGCCCGCCCAGACCCACCCGCGGCGCCACAGCCCTTATGGGTTTGATCGACCGGGGCGGCCGCATCCAAGGAGGCTTGCTGCGACACTACGTCCGAATACCCGTTTGACTCCATGAAAAGCCTCCTGCAATGGTGGGCCATGACCGGAATTGCCGCGACTGTCGATGACGCGGCGCGCTTAATGCCCAGTCCCTCAGCAAACGCCGTGCCAAGGACGACCGTGGCAAATGAGGGCGCGGCGCCGCGCCCGTACACGGATAGCCGCGTGTTGTGTATGTCGCGTTGGCGACATAGTTCGACAAAAGCGATGGGATTCGTCGTGCATGCGACACGATTGGCACGGCCGAGATAAAAGTCGGCGGCGCCGATGATCGGCGCGGAGGGATCGGATCGCGGGCATGTGCGCGGCGCTGACACAAAGAGGCACCGGAAAGTCGGTGCCTGGCATGAGACTTGCTCCTTACCGTTTCACGCGCCCAGGCCCTTGGGCGCGGACAAGATTTTGTGCGGCGCTGGTCATGACGGGACGCCGCGCCTAACGATCATCAGACGGAGGTGAGCTCATGAGTCGGACAGCCTTGCCGGAGGCCTCGGGCACGATCGAGGAAGTCACGCCGGTCGGTGGAATCGACGACCCCATTACGGTGAGTCCGGGGGCATTGGAGAAGATGCGCGCACTCATGGACGAAGAGGATTCCGACGGGCTTTTCCTGCGCATATGGGTGAGCGGTGGCGGCTGCGCGGGGTTTCAGTATGGCTTTTGCTTCGAGCAAACGGCCGAGCCAGGGGATCGGATCATCGAGAAAGACGGGGTGCGCGTGGCCATAGACCCGCTCAGCCTGCCGTATCTCACGGGCGTCGGCATCGACTACCGGGACGACTTAAAGGGGGCGCGCTTTATCGTGAAAAACCCCAATGCGCGCACAACCTGCGGCTGCGGCAACTCGTTTTCCGCGTGAGCGGTGAGCGCCGGCCATGGCGCGCATCAAGAGTGCGCGCCGCGTCGCCTTTCATACATCCGGCACCACCGCGGGAGATCATCCGCGGGCATGGGGCGGGCAATGGCATAGCCCTGCACGCACAGACCGCCGAGACCGCGGAGGATCTCCAGGTGGCGATCGGTCTCGACCCCCTCGGCTACGATCTCGAGTCCCAAGAGATGGCCGGCGTGCGCAACCGCCGAGACGATCGCGTAGTCCTTGGCGTCATGGGCCATGCCGCGGACAAAGCTTTGGTCGATCTTCAGGGTGTGCGCGGGCAGCTTCTGCAGATAGGTGAGCGACGCGGATCCGGTTCCGAAGTCATCGAGCGCCACGCGCAGTCCGAGCGCCAGGCAGGCGCGCAAGGTCTGATGGACATTGCCGAGGTCCCGCAAGGGCGCGGATTCGGTAATCTCGATCTCGAGCGCCGAGACCGCAAGCCCGGGGTGGCGCGCGAGCGTCGCGCGGATGTCCCCGAGGAAACTTGGATCGAGCAAGTAGGCGGCGCTTACGTTGATCGAGACGCGTAGCGGTAGGCCTTCGGGTGTGCGCAGGCCAGAGACCATCCAGCGCTCGGCGTGCGCGGCCGCGGTCTCCAGGACGTGGCGCCCCAGGGCGCAGGCCAGCGCACCGCAATCGAGGACGCCGGCGAACGCCTCCGGTGCCAAAAGGCCGCGCTCCTCATCACAAAGCCGCAGCAGGGCCTCGGCGCCTACTACCGGCCCATCGATACGCACGATCGGCTGGTAATACAGGATCATGCGGTTTTCGCCGAGCGCCACGCGCACCATCTCGCGTATCTCGAGACCTCGATGGGCGGCCTCCTCGAATTCCACGCTGTGGACCCGGTATTGATCGCGACCCCCGGCCTTGGCTGCGTAGAGTGCGAGATCGGCGTGACGCATGAGGGTATCGGCATCGCTGTCATCGAGCGGAAACACCGTGACGCCAAGGCTGCCGGTGATGGCAAGGCCCGGTGCCGCAGACGGCGCGAGCCCCGCCTCGCGCAGGACCTTTAGCAGGCGTTCGCACAAGACCTCGAGATCGCTGAGGCAAGATATATCGGCAAACAAGAGAGCAAACTCGTCGCCGCCAATCCGCGCGAGCGTATCGCCGGGCCGCAAAGACGACTGTATGACCCGGCCGACCCGCTGCAGGAAGGCATCGCCCGCCGCATGCCCATCCCGGTCGTTGACGAGCTTGAAACCATCGAGATCGAGCAACGCCACCCCAAGGAGACGTTCCAGGCGGCGTGCGTGGGCGCAGGCATGAATGAGGCGGTCGAGAAACAGCGCACGATTCGGCAGTCCGGTGAGCGGATCGCGCAAGGCGAGCGCCCTTAGGGTCAGGGCCAGATCGCCGAGACTTGTGAACGCCGAGAACGACTCGAGGCCAACCCTCGCAAAGAAGCCCGGCTCGCGCGCGCCCACGACACCGATACCTTGCGCGGAGGGCGCGCCGAACGGAAACAGCACGACATCGGACGCGTCTTGGCCGGACTGCAGCCATGCCGGCATGAGGGGATCGTCGGCGCGGTACAAGCGTGCGCGCCGCTCGCGCGCGATGACCCACAACAAGGCCGCCTGGCCACGCGTGATTCGCATGTCCGGAGCGCCAACGCCCGCCGAGAACTCCGGGCGCAGCTCGTGCGCGTGCTCATCGAGGACGACATAGTACGCGAACCCAATGGCGGGACTGGCTGCGACAAGACCGGTGCAGATGCGCTGCAAAATCTGTCCGGCGCGGGGCCCGGCGGCGAGCGGCGGGGCCAGAACATCGGTCAAAACCTCGAGGATGGCCAGGCGCTCGGCCTCGGTGGTCCTGTCTTTGGAGGGCGCGCGCGCCCGCTCATCATCCACCACAATCCCCCTGCCATCGCCATGACCCGCCCCCCTCCTGGCGTGCGGCCAGCACCCGGCCATGGGCCGCCATGCATCCCCTGGCCGCACGTCGGTGCGTGCGATATCCCGGCCAAGCCCCGCGGCGCGCGGCTTGGCCAACGACCTTCGCCGGAACCGTTATCTTCTTATAGGGCGCCACCATCGGGCCTTGACCTGGGACAAGTAAGTTAGCTTATTAACATGTACTGATGTGATAGCGAGGACGCAGACGTCCTTGGAGGAGCTGGGGGTCTGCGGCACGATCTCTCACGCCTCGGAATGGGACGGGGTTGGGTGATTCTGGACTTCTCCGGCGCGATCCCGGAGCGCGAATCGCCAGCCTTACTGTTCGGCTGACGCCTTATCCGACCCACCTTTTTAAGGGTGGAATATTCGGATAGGGTTTTGTGAACGTCTTAGCCAAACTTGAATAATATCCCATAACCTCCGCGCGGATATTCCCAGCGGACGTTGCGGTGCTCTCCACAGATCACCCGGCAGGTCCCGCACTCCAGACAACCATCGGTGATCAGCGTTACGCGCCCGGCGTTGTCCAGGGCATAGCAGCCGGCCGGACAGCAAAAGGTGCAGGGCTTGTCCTGGCAATGAATGGCGCAGACATCGGCGTCTGCGATTTCGATATGCGATCGGCCGGCGTCCACACGATATCGGTTTTGGAAAAGTTTTTCTTCTATGCGTATCATTCGAACGCCCTCCAAAGCCTGAAGGCGTCCGCGAACAACCCGAGGGTTGAGCGGGCGCGCGTGAATGTCTTGCGGATGAAGCGCTCCTTGGTCTTTTTATCGACGCCGTCGACAGTCAGCAAGGTGTGGGCGGCCTGGCTCACGAGGTTCGGGTAGGCGGTGAAGAACTGGCGGTTTCTGTCCATGATGTCGGGCATGTTCTTGTATTTTTTGAGGTCCTTCATGACGAAGCTCTCATCCAAGGCCTTGCGATAACGCGCCAGATTTTGCGCGCTCATGGGCTTGCCGCCGACCTTCAGATCAATGATCGTCTCGGCCGCGATCCGCCCGGTAGTCATGGCCAGGTTCGACCCCTCGCGGTGCACGGCGTTCACGAACATGCCGGCATCGCCGACCATGAGCCATCCGTCGCCATAGACCGGAGGGATGGCGTTATAACCACCCTCGGGGATGAGATGCGCGGTGTATTCCTTCATTTCACCACCCGCGAGCAGCGGCTGTATGGCGGGATGCGCCTTCATCTGCTCGAGCAAGACGTAGGGCGCGACCCCGCTTTTCTTGAAGTCCGAGAGCAGGCACCCGACGCCGACGGTCACCGACTCTTTGTTCGTATAGAGAAAGCCCGTACCCACCATGCCCTGGGTGATCTTGCCGGCCATCTCGATGACAACCCCCTCCGTGCCCTTGACGTTGAAGCGCTCCTCGATGGTCGTTTCCGGGAGAAAGTGGATCTCCTTTACAGCCAAGGCCACGTCTCGGGGCTTCAATTCCTCATGAAACCCGGCCTTGCGCGCGAGCAGAGAGTTCACGCCATCGGCGAGCACGACGATATCGGCATAGACGGAACCGTTCTCGCGGTCGGTACGCACCCCCACCACTCGCCGTCCGTCCATGTGCAGATCGAGCACGGTGGTCTCGCATATGACCAGCGCGCCGGCGCTTCGCACCTTTTGCGAAAACCAGCGGTCGAACTGGGAGCGGATGATGGTGTAGCGGTTATAGGGGGGCTTGCTGAAATCCGCCGACCGGTAGGTGCCGCCGGTACAGGACTCGTCATCCAGGACCCACATGCGCTGCTCGATGACGTGGCGCTCGAGCGGCGCGTCTTCGCGAAAGTCCGGTATGATCCGTTCGAGGGCATCGGAATAGAGGATCGCCCCCTGGACGTTCTTGGATCCCGAATACTCGCCACGCTCGATCTGCAAGACCTTGAGGCCGGCCTTCGCCATGGTATAGGCGGCGGCATTACCGGCCGGGCCCGCGCCCACGACAATGGCATCGAAATGCTCGGACATAAACCCTCCTTCAGCAGGCCTGCTTGCGGGCCCGTAAATGCTCTGTGAACGCCTGGGTCAGGGCCGGCAGGATGGTCATGGCGTTGCCGACGATGCCGTAGTGCGCGAAATCAAAAATCGGGGCGTTGGCATCCTCGTTTATGGCGACGATGACATCCGATTTGTCCATGCCGACGCGATGCTGCACGGCCCCCGAGATGCCCGCCGCGATATAAAGCCGCGGACGAACGGTCTTTCCCGACTGCCCGACCTGGCGGTCGGCGCCAACCCATCCGGCCTGGATGACCGGACGGCTGGCGCCCACCTCGGCGCCAAGCACGCGCGCCAGGTCCTGGATGAGGCGAAAGTTCTCTTGGCGCTTCATCCCCCGCCCACCGCTTACGATGATGTCGGCGAACGGCAGGTTGGCCTCGGCGGCGTGGTCATCGGGAATGAACTCCAGGACCTTGGTGATGATCGAGTCCTCGATTAAGGCGACGGCGTGCTCGATGACGCGCCCCGTGCGCTTTGCATCCGCCACGGGCGTCGCCATGACCCGCGGGCGTATGGTGGCCATCTGCGGGCGATAATTCAGCGTCACGATCGTGCACAACAGGCTACCGCCGAAGGTCGGGCGGGTGGCCGCGAGCCCGCGGTTCTCGGGATCGATGGCAAGGCCCGTGCAGTCGGCCGTGAGACCGGTCTTTAAGGTCGTGGCCACGCTGCCGGCGAGATCGCGGCCGAGCGTGGTCGCGCCGAGCAGCAGGATTTCCGGACAGTACCGATTGACGAGGTCGGTAAGGACGGTGGTGTAGGGGGCGTTACGGTAATCCCCCAGGACGGGATGACAGGCGAGATAACAGAGGTCCGCGCCATGGTGGATCGCTTGATCGCAGAATCCGCGCACGGCGCCATCAGGCGGACCCAGCAGGACCGCGGCGAGCTCCACCTTGAGGGCATCGGCGAGCTTGCGGCCCTCGCCTAGCAACTCCCAGGAGACCGGATGGACCTGGCCGCGCTCATATTCGACGAATACCCAGACACCCTTGTAGCCGGCCAGGCGTTCGTCGAGCTTCTGCGCGCGCCGCCCGGCGGGGCGCGGGGTCGGGGCTTGCGGTGTGGCTGTCATGAGGATCTCCCGTCTAACTCAAGGGAAGGGTTGATGGCGAGCGCCACGTCCGGATGCCGGGCTAGGAGCTTGGCGACCAAGGTCGCCGCCAGGTCCACCGGCTGTCCACTTTGCGTCTCGATGATCTCGGCGCGGCGATTGGTCGGGGTCGGCGCAAACACCTTGGAGACCGCCGTCGGCGAGCCTTTGAGGCCGACCTTGGTCACGTCCTCGATATGAGCATCATCCTTGTTCCACGTCGTGAGCCGGTGGCGCTCCGCGCGAAACATGTCGGCGAGCGAGGCAAAACGCATTTCGTTGATGCCCTCCAGCACCGTAATGAGCGCCGGCATGCGCGTCTTCAAGACCTGCACGCCGCCCTCTGACCGCCTGTGCACGACGATCTCCCTGGCCGCGAGATCAAGGGAGACGATCTTGCTGACATAGGTAAGCAACTGCATATCCAGGCGGGCGGCGATCCCGGGCCCGACCTGCGCGGTGTCACCGTCTATGGTCTGTTTGCCGGCAAACACGAGATCCACCGGCAGGTCCTGGTGCACCTGGCGTATGGCCGCCGACAGGGCGTAGCTCGTGGCCAAGGTATCGGCGCCGGCGAACACGCGGTCGGTCAGCAAAATCGCCTCATCGGCGCCGAATGCCAGCGCCTTGCGCAGCGCCGCCTCGGCCTGCGGCGGCCCCATGCACAACGCCGTGACGCGCGCGCGGTAGCGATCCTTCAGGCGCAGCGCCTCCTCCAAGGCATAAAGATCGTAGGGGTTGACGATTGCCGGGACCCCTTGGCGCATGATCGTGTTGGTGACCGGATGCACGCGGATCTGTGCGCTGTCGGGCACCTGTTTGATGCACACCAGGATATGCATGTCATTCTCCCTTGGGGCGCGCGGCAAAGTCGCGCTGAATGGCCGTGACCGCGACCTGCGGCGTCGAATCGTGAAACACCCGGAATACCTTCTCGGCCTGCGCGCTGGAGTGCGCGAAGTCGGCATGCGATCTGGCGAGCAGCGAGGCGCACAGGGCACGCAGGGCCTCGCGGTCGGCGGGCGGGTCATCGAGGGCGGTCGCCAGATATTGGCGAAAGCGCTTCAGGATGTGGAGGCGGTTGACGTTCACGACGTGCCGCTCATAGGGCACCGCGAAGTATTCGAAAAACTCCTCGGCCGCCGACAATGCGGCCAGTTCGCGCATAAGCTTGTGGCTTTCAGGCCATTGGGACCGGTCATTCATAGAGCCGCCCCCGCCAGAGCGAGCGTCCGGGTTTGGCCAAGAAAGTCCCGCAGATCTTCATCGCTCGGCGAGGTCTTGGTGCGAATTGCATGGGCCCGGACCAGGGCCACGATCCGGCGCGCCTGCTCGCGGCTCAAGGTGATGCCAAGCCTGTCGTAGACATAGGTCACGGCCCGCGAGCCCGAGTATTTGCCGAGCACGATGCGATGTGATCGCCCAACCTCCGCCGGGTCGAAGCCCTGATAGGTGCGCACATCCTTGAGAAGCCCATCAACATGAATGCCGGCCTCGTGGGTGAACACCGCCTCCCCCACCACGCTCTTCTGGGGAGGGGCCGGTCGACCCGAGGCCCGGCCGACGAGCCCGGAGATCGCCGGCAGCTGCGTCATGTCGATGCCGGTCGTACGCTGGTGAATCACATGAAGCGCGAGCGCGACCTCCTCCAAGCTGGCGTTGCCGGCGCGCTCGCCCAGGCCATTTACCGTGGTATTGACGTAGCGGGCACCGGCCAGCACCGCCGCCAAGGTATTGGCGGTGGCAAGGCCAAGATCATCGTGCGCATGCATCTCGATCGGCAGATCGGTGTTCCTGACGAGCACGCCGATACGTTCGCGGGTGCTAAAGGGATCCAGTACCCCCAGGGTATCGGCAAACCGCAGGCGCCACGCGCCGGCCGTCTGCGCCGCCTCCGCCACGCGGCACAGAAAATTTAAATCGGCGCGCGAGGCGTCCTCGGCACCGACCGATACCTTCATTCCCCGATCCACGGCCGCCCCCACGAAGCGCGTCACGGTCCTCAGCACCCACGCGCGGTTGCGCTTCAGCTTGTGCCGAATATGAATATCCGACACCGGAATGGACAGATGGACAAGGACGTGACCGCAAAGGCTTGCGGCATCGAGGTCGGATGGGCACATGCGTGCCCACACCATGGGCCGGGCGGTAAGCCCGAGCGCGCTGATCGCACGGATGGTCTCGCGCTCCTCGGGGCCTAGCATCGGTATGCCGACCTCCATCTCGGAGACCCCCGCCTGGTCCAGGGCGCAGGCGATGGCGATCTTCTCCTCGGCGCTAAAGACTACGCCCGCGGTCTGTTCGCCATCGCGCAGCGTGGTGTCATTGATGCCTACCGTAAGGTCCATGGCGCGATCCCTCAAAATCGTTCGCAAACCCCAATAGCAAGGGCCATGCCAAGGACCGCGTGGCCTGGAAACCGCGGTATCACAGGCCGCACGCCAGGGTCGTCGGCACAATGTGGGCTTTGCGACCAGCGCATTTGTCGGTAACCCGACAGAATGTGGGACACCGAAGGGGGCCTTCACTACGGGTAGGACGAGACCTCGGGCTTGACGCGCTGGTTTGCGAGCGCGGCGCGCAGGACATCATCGGCCGACACCAGGCCATGGATCTTGGCCGACGGCGCCGCTTCATCGGCTGTCACCCGGCTTCTGATCGCCCGCACCCGGCGTGGGTATGCGTCTTTCAGCCGCTCGGCGGTCGCAAAGGGCGGCGGCCGGCGATCGCCCTTTGCGACAGGTCTTGCAGCGGGCCTCGGCGATGGCGCGGGCAATCGTCTACGCAAATCCGCGGGCGCCTGACACCCCCGCGGGCCGGCGCCACGGCCGTGCCCGTTCCGACGGCATCGTCGGCCGTGCCGAACCACCGACGCCACAAGATCTTCGTAATGATCGAGCGCCTTATCGCCACGGCCCATATCGGTGAGTTGCGAAATGCCCTGCGTGGAGCGCGCGTCCGCCTGGGGGCGGGGCCCGGCGGATCGGCGGCGATCGCCGCGCCCGGTGCCACAATGCCGTCCGCGGGCCCCGCCTCACTTGGCGAGCAAGGGTCATGCCACCTGAAGGGCCACGGCCGTCCCGGCACGGCCTGTCCGGTACAAGACCACGCCCGGACAAAGTGTCTTGTATTTGTCGCATAACCGACAATCCGCTTCGGGGAGGCGCGGCCGCGCATACCGGAATGCCCCGCGCGGCGCGCGCAAGCAAGCGAGGCGCGGGCTGACCCATTTGATGCGGGCAACAACAATGCCTATCCCTGTGTCTTGCGGACGGTACGTAAATTGCCTGATGTGGCGCTAGAATGAGAAAAGAGGGTTGCCCGATGCACGATGGGGATGGTGTCATGAGCAAGCGGCCAGAGGCCAACGCAACAACACAAGTGCTCGCCATATATGAGATCAGCAAGGCCCTCAACTCCTGCACCGACCTCGCCAAAAACCTGCGCGCCACCCTCGAAATCCTGGCGTCCTATCTGCACATGCAGCGCGGCATGGTGGCGCTCACGCAGGACGACGGGGCCTTGCAGACGGTAAGCGCGCATGGCCTGAGCCGCCAGGAGAAGGACCGTGGACGCTACCTGAAGGGTGAGGGCATTATCGGGCGAGTGCTGAAGACCGGTCTGCCCATGGTCATACCGGACGTGGCCGACGAGCCATTGTTCTTGAACCGTACGCAGTCACGGGACCTTGGCGACGGGTGCGCAATCGCATTTATTTGCGTGCCGATCAAGATGGGCCGAGAGACGATCGGGGTATTGAGCGTGGATCGCGAGACCGATGCCTCGCAGCGATCCACGCGCTTTGAGCAGGACGTCCGCTTCCTGAAGATGGTCACGATTTTGATCGGGCACGCCGTGAAGCAAAGCCGCGTGATCGCCGCCGAACGCGCCGCGCTGCTGTCGGAAAAACAGCGTCTCGAGACCGCCCTGAAGGGACGCTACAGCATCGACAATGTAATCGGCCATGGCAAGCGCATGCAGGAGGTGTTCGCGGAGGTCCATAAAGTGGCGCCGGGGCGCGCCACCGTGCTTTTGCGGGGCGAGTCTGGGACCGGAAAGGAGATGATCGCGCGCGCCATCCACTACCTGAGCCCGCGCAAGGACAAACCTTTCGTGCGCGTCAATTGCGCGGCGCTCACCGAGACCCTGCTCGAATCCGAGCTTTTCGGCCACGAAAAAGGCGCCTTCACCGGCGCCTCGCAGGAGCGCAAGGGGCGCTTTGAATCCGCGCATGGCGGCACGCTCTTCCTAGACGAGATCGGCGAGATCTCGCCGGCCTTCCAGACGAAGCTTTTGCGCGTGCTGCAAGAACGCGAATTC
>JAKBUS010000029.1 GCA_021841585.1 Pseudomonadota bacterium
GATGGCCACGGACGAGGCCAAGATTGAGCGCCTGGCGCGCGCCGGCCGTGCCACGATTGAGTGCCGAGCGGATGATGTAAAGGATCGCCGCTATCGAGAAAGAGGGTGAAAGCGGCAGTATCAGCAGTACCGCAAGCCCCAGGTAACGCATCACGAGCACGGATTTTACGACCCCGTAACGACGCGTCAGGCGACCTACCAGCAGTGATGAGATGGCGGTGACGACCAATGCCACGCTCATGATGGGCCCGATGCTTAAAGGACCATGGTGAAACCGGATCGCAAACCAGTAGGCCATCAACGGCCCCATGAAACCTATGCCTATGCCGTTTAGCGCATTGATCCCGAAAAGTTTGAGGAGCTTGCGGTTCTCGGCGCGCGTCAAGGCATCCGCCACGGCCCTGGTATCATCAGTATCCTGCTTGTGCTCTGGTTCCGGCCGCACAACCTCGGGGATGGCGCGCAGTAGGACAAGGCCGACCAGGGCGCCCAAAAGCACCAGAAGAAACAGCGGACGATAGGCAAGCGGTCCTGGGAGAACAGTTCCCAGGAAGGAGGGGAGTGCGGCGAGCAACGCCCCCAACGCCATCCCCAAAAATCCCATGGCCGTATTCAGGCTGTAGACCGTCGCACGGTCCCGGGCCTCAACCAGTTCGGAAAGCCAGGCGAGTTCGACTGGCGCAAACGGGCCCGCGCCCCCGTTCAAGCCATGGCCAAAGCCGCCGAGAATGGCGGCGATCGCGAGTACGGAGCTGTGCGAATCCGCGAGCGCCATGAGGGCCGCGACCACCTGAACCCACTCGTAGGCCTGCAAAAAGGTCTTGCGCCCGCGCGTATCGGATAATGGCCCGACGAACAGCGCCAGTGTCGCCGACACCAGCAACGCCACCATGAAAAGCCCGCCGATTATGGGGGCCGACCAGTGGAGGGCGTGAAGATAGAGCGCGAAGTCCACGACCAGCGCCCCCTGGCCTACGCTGCGCGTGGCCCGAATAACGATCAAAAGCCGCGCTTCGCGCGTGAGTCGCGCGTACTCCATGGAAAACGTATCCTCAAATAAATTCTATAAAGTCTGCTAATTACAACAGAATACTAATGTTCTTTCTTAAACATATTCCCACGCCTTTGCAAAACGCCAAGGTCGCTTTAAATGGGCAAGACACGGTTAATCGAGGCCGAAGAGGCGCTTTAGGCGCGGCAGCTGCTCCTGCGCGGTTCCGTAAAACACCTGTCCCTCATAGACTGTGATAGGGGCGATGCGCACACCGAATTCCGCCTTGGCCTTATCCGCGGCCCCGGGTTGGCTCAAGTCGTGCTCCGTAAACGCCATGCCGCGTGCTGCGAACCACGCCTTCAACGCGGCGCAGTCCGGGCACCCGGGGCTTGTGTAGAGATGGATCGTATTTGGCAATCATTTCTCCGCGTGCTAGGCCTGACCGGCAATAGGCCGGGAACGGCAGTGGCGTGCGGTGCGCATTTGTCATCGAAGACCAATAACACACCCGCGGGGATTCTGACGCCCGCGATCCGAAGGTAAAACCGCCTAGGCGGGTTGGCGCTGAAAAAGTCCCCGCCACCAGCGCTTGCGGCTCTCCGGCAAGGGCCTGGGATCGGCCAGTGTTTCAGGGGGCATGCGCGTCAATAGCCACCCCGGCAGGGTCTTCATGCCGGAGCTGCCGCACGAGCTCCCCAGATTGTGGGGGTCGAAGATCTTGATGAAGTTCGGCTGCGCCTTGTCGTCGGCGTAGACGATGCCACAGTAGTCTTCGCGATGCTCGCGCCGCAAAAGCGCATCGATCTCCTCAGTGAATCGTATCAAGGCCTCGGGATCGGCCACGCTGGTCGGCGTCGGTTCGCCGATTGCGTAGATGTACCACCCCTTCGGGCGCGCACGCACCGTAGCCCACAA
Source organism: Pseudomonadota bacterium (assembly GCA_021841585.1). Taxonomy (GTDB): domain Bacteria; phylum Pseudomonadota; class Gammaproteobacteria; order Acidiferrobacterales; family Acidiferrobacteraceae; genus Acidiferrobacter. Next base: position 1,910 of record JAKBUS010000029.1, read on the forward strand.
TTCCGTAAGCTGTGCCCAACTCACGATCCCGCTGAAAGGGCCGGTCAATGCGGCCTGAAAGGAGCTTCCGTTTGCTGCCTCCGCCATCGAGTTTCCTCCCACAGCTTCATATTAGACATAACCATGCAGGCCCACGGCCCCACGAGGCGCTGAGGGCTCGCCTCATCCGGGAAAGGGGGTCTCCGTCTTTTCGGCCGCCGCGTGGCTCATCACTGTTTACGACGGCCGATGCTTCTCGGTCCTTACCGGGCAGGTCTTGATGCCGAGGATCTGATAAAGGCCGCAAAATCCCACAAGGCCCGTTATGAGAGGCAGGACCCCGATCCATCCCCAAGGCGCCCAGCGACCCGTTACCGCAAGCGCGATCAAGACAAGCCCGATGATGATGCGAATGATGCGATCCAGCAGCCCTTCGTTCGTGTTCATTGATTACGTTCCTCCGTGATCACTAGTCCCTCGTTATTATTGCTCAGAAACCGGGCAGCGGATACATGCCGGGTCCGGCACCTCATCTACGACCTATGTAAGTCCAGCCACGATTGAGTGGGAAGCGGGCCCTTGGGGAGGGAATGACGGTTGCGTTTGCCCCGTGTAGTAAGGGCCCAGCGGCGAGTTGGCATTAACTCTCCTTATCTTCGCGCCCCCGTGATTTAACATAATATACATTATACGAACTACTAAATGGGGGGAATCGGCGCCCGTAAGATGCCCCCTGGGGCCCGTGGCCGCGCCTTTCGAAGCGGCAAGCCGGCCGCTGCATCGATAACTTGCGAGGCCCCTTGGCAGGCCGCTTGGTAGGCCCCGTGGCGGCGCGAGGACGTCGGCTCAAGACTCGGATGGCTACAGCTGCGGACGGAGGGATACGCGGGCGGCGAGTCCCGCCTGAGCTAAAGACGATTGGAGGTCGGTACGGGATCTGGGGTCGGTACGGGATCTTCAGGGGCCGCCTGGGCCACAGGCCCAGGCGAGAATGCGTGGCTAGAGGGTTGCGACGCGTCAGTGGTCGCCGCGATCGTCACCGCGATCGCCACGATCATCGTGATGGTAATAGCCACCACACCAGTAGCATCCGCGGCGCTCGTATTGGCCTGGCGGGGCAAAGAAGCAACCGGCCAAAACGCTCGTCCCGATCAGGATGAGCAGGCCGCGAGCCAGGATTTTCGCAAACCTCGGTGATTTCGACATGATGGGTTTCTCACTCCTTATTTTTATGGCGTGCCCGCGGGGGTGCTCCCCATGGGCAAGGCGGAACGCATGGTAAACGCAGCCGTGAAGTGAGCCAAGGGTTCATGAGCGGCGTTCGCCACCGAAGCGATGAAAGGGCCGGCGGGCCGGATGATGGGTCGGCTCCCCCCCGCCGCTTGCCTGGGAGGCCGTTTACGGTCTGCAACAAGGGAGCGCCAAGCGGTTTGCGGATGCCGCAAACGAAGTCTCGTCCCCTACCCTATTTTTTGCGGCCTTTCGCATCGGATGAGCACCGCGATTGGGGTGTGACGGCGCGCGTGGGCAAGGCGGATCGGGACCGAGCCATAGAAGAAGAATGTGCCGAGGCCGGGGCAATGGGGCGGTGGGCATGGACCATGCCTTTGTACTATAGTCCGGCTGAGAGGGATCAACGCCTTATTGGCAACCGCAGCGAAAGGAGAGCCGTTTCATGTTTGAGGATCGATCGGCACGTTACACCGGGAGTCAGGAGCTCGCTTTTGCCGGAATGCGTATTCTCTTTGGTGTGATCTGGCTGATCAACACGATACTCGAGGCCAACAGTCACTATATAGCCAATTTTGTGACGTCGATCGCAAAGCGGGTCAAGGGGCAGCCGCATGTGGTCCAGGTCTTTCTCCATGGCGTCATCCATGTCGTGACCGTGTTGGGGCCGCGCCACGTGGCGATCGGCACCGTGGTCCTGGATGGCCTGCTCGCAGTCTCGCTCATCACGGGCTTTGTTGTGCGACCCATGGCACGCCTAGGCATCGTCTATAGCCTCGCGCTGTGGGCCACCGTCGGCGGTCTGGGTGGGCCCTACCAGCCTGGCGCCACCGATCCGGGAACCGCCATCGTGTATGCGCTCGTGTTCCTGGCCGTGCTTTCGGTGCCTTCGGAGCAGCGGCTTGCCATCGGACCGAAACCACAGCCCGTGGTCGGCACTAACCGCATCGAGGTCATACGCATCCTGTTTGGGTTATTGTGGGCATTCGATGCGTTCTGGAAATGGCAGCCGGCATTTTTCGAGCATAGCCTGCCCTACCTGCAGCAAGCCGAGGTCGGCCAGCCCGCCTGGATCACGGCCTATATCGGATTGTTCATCGCCGCGATCAATTTCGTGGGGCCGATCGTCTTTGGAATCTTCGCGGCGGTCATCGAGACGATTCTGGCGGCGAGCCTGCTTTTGAAGCGTTGGCAGGCGTGGTTCCTGCCGATCGGGTTTCTGTATTCCTTCGGGATATGGACCACGGCCGAGGGCTGGGGCGGTCCCTACCTGCCGGGCAGCACCGCTAACCGTGGAGACATGCTCGGCACCACCAATATCTACATGGTCGTCTATCTGTATCTGATGATCGCCTATCTCTTCGAGCGTCGACGGCGTAAACGCGAGTCACTATAAGGGTTTGCGGGATACTTCTGAGGCACGCGCATAAGTTAAATCAGGAATATCACGTAACGCTTTGATAGAAAATCGTTATATGGCTTATGCGTGGCGTGGATCGGCGGCCATGGCCAAGGGCGCGCTGGCCTCGGCCGGCGCCGCATCCTTGAAGAGGCGGAAGAAATTGCGCGCGGTGGCCTCCGCGATCCGTTCCGGGGGCACGCCCCGGACGTCCGCCAGGCATTGCGCGACATGGGAGACATAGGACGGCTCGTTCGATCGCCCGCGGTGCGGGACCGGCGCCAGATATGGGGCATCGGTCTCGATCAGGAGGCGGTCTTCCGGAACAAGCCGCGCGACATCCCGCAAGGCCTGCGCGTTCTTGAAGGTGATAATCCCAGAGAACGAGATAAAGAAGTTGAGATCGAGGACCTCGCGCGCGAAATCGGCGCTCTCGGTGAAGCAATGCAGGACGCCCCCGACATCGGACGCGCCCTCCTCGCGCAGGATCCGCAGGGTATCGGCGGCAGCCTCGCGCGTATGGATGATGAGCGGCTTGGCGACCTGCCGGGCCGCGGCGATGTGCTGGCGAAACTGCTGCTGTTGGCGGGTGGTATCCGGCCCCTCCAATCGATAGTAATCAAGGCCGGTCTCGCCGAGCGCAACGATGCCGTCGTGCGCGCTCAGGCGCACAAGGTCATCGAAGAGCGAATCCGTGCTGCCCGCCTCATTGGGGTGGACGCCGACCGAGCCGAAGACGCTCGGGTTTCGGCGCATGACGTCTTGTATGGGCCCGATATCCGAGAGCGAGACACTCACGCACAACATATGCGACACACCGTGCTCATGGGCACGTCTCAAGACGGCCTCGATATCGTCAAGCAGGGGTGCGAAATGGAGATGGCAGTGCGAATCGACTAACGGCATTGCTACATCGTATGGGTCGGGCGATCCGATTGCAATTGGCCTATGAGCAGGGTCTCGATCTTGGTGCGCGCAACCTCCGCGTCCTTCGCGCTGAATTGGATGCCGATACCAGGCGCCCGCCCGCCTGGCGCATTCTGAGGCGTCACCCACACGACGTGGCCCGCGACCGGCACCTTCTCCTTGCTGTCGATGAGCGTGAGCAGCATGAAGACCTCATCCCCGAGTTTGTAGGGCTTGTTGCTCGGTATGAATAGGCCGCCACCTTTCAGAAATGGCATGTAGGCCGTGTACAAGGCATTGCGATCCTTGATGACGAGCGATAAGACGCCAGGACGTGCCAGGGCCTTTAGTTGGTCTCGTGTGTGTGATTCTACGGTCGACATAGCGCTACTTATCCTCGCGGCTCAACGTGCAAAAACAGCCGGTCCCAAACCAGGCGGCGATCCAAAGGTGCGCTGAGTAACCCGCGGGTCTCGAGCGCCTCATCCCAGAGGCCGACCATCTGCTCCAAGTCTAGTCGAGCCGCCAGAGCACGCAAGCGCCCTTCCTGGACCCCCTGCCAGCCGCGGGCGATGGTTCCGGTCAATGCCGCTTGCGTCAGGGCGGCCGCGATCTCCGTCAGGAAGGTGAGTCCCATCTCCAGGTCGATGGCCGCCCAGGCCTCGGTCGCCTCGAGCGCCGAGTCGCGGCCCAGTGCCACGGCCTCTATACTCGCGAAGAGCCGTAGCGCCATGGCGGGCGCATCTTGCGGCCATGCCAGGGCGCGTAGCGGCGCCCCATGGGCCAATGCCAGCAGTCCCGCCGGGTCCGGCAGTTCGTGGGTCCGCAGGTAGGCGAGCCCCTCCTCCTGCGTCGGTCGTGGCAGGACCAGGCTTTGGCAGCGCGAACGGATGGTGGGCAAGAGGCGAGCCGCGGCATCGCTGACCAAGAGCAGATAACTGCCGGCGGGCGGCTCCTCGAGGGTCTTTAGGATCGCATTCGAGGCCGATCGGTTGAGGCGGTCGGCGTCGACGACGAGCACCACGCGGCGCGTTGCGAGATGGGGTGTCAACATTAGGAACTGATTGAGGGTTCGGGCATCGTCGACCGTGATCTCGGCCTTGCCCTCTGGTGGGCGCACGATCATGACGTCGGGGTGATTGCCGCCCGTGGCCAGCCGGCAGGCCCGACAGGCACCGCAGGCCGTACCGCGCTCGCATACCAGCCGGCGCGCGAGGCGCTCCGCAAACAGGCGTTTTCCGATGCCTGGCGGTCCGTTCAGAAGCAGCGCATGGGGTAGGCGCTCTATGTCGCCTATGCGATCCCACGCCACCTGTTGCCAAGGCAGCATGGCGATCTACCAGCGCCCGGCAAGGGTCGTTTCCACGGCCTGTCCGACCTCGGTCATGGACCCCTCGGCGGGTATGACGGCAAAGCGTCCCGGTTCGTCCCGGGCGCGCCGACGATAACCCGCGCGTACCCGTTCAAAAAACTCCTCACCCTCGGCCTCGATGCGATCAGCGGCGCGTCCCGCGCGCCGCGCCAAGGCCACGGGCACGGGCACATCGAAATAGAGGGTGAGGTCTGGCGGCGGGATGTCGAGGAGGCGCGTTAGCGCGTCTATCAAGGAGATGTCGAGGCCCCGCCCGTAGCCTTGATAGGCGTAGGTGGCGTCCAGGTAACGGTCGCAGACGACCGTCTTGCCAAGCGCCAGCGCCGGGGCGATCACGGTCTTGACGTGCTGTACGCGCGCCGCGAACATCAGCAGAAGCTCGGTTTGTGCGTGCAGTGAGGCGTGTTCCAGCAGGATATGGCGGATACGCTCCCCCACTTCGGTCCCCCCCGGCTCCCGCGTCACCACGACGCCCCGGGCGTTATGGTGCCTGCAGAAATCCGCGACGCGATCAATTTGCGTGGTTTTTCCCGACCCGTCGAGCCCCTCGAGACTGAGGAACAGCGGCCTGCGGGGTGGTGTCGATTTCATACTTGCGGATCGCCTCGTCTTGCGCCTGGAGAGTATCAGAGAATACATGACCTCCGCGTCCGGTAGCCACAAAATACAAGGCGCGCGTCTTGTCGGGGTGGAGCGCGGCATAAAGGGCGCGGGCGCTGCATAGGCCGATGGGCGTTGGCGGCAGGCCATAATGGAGGTAGGTATTGTAGGGGCTTGGGTATGCCATGTCAGCGCTGGTGAGGACCCCATGGTAGTGTTTGCCGAGACTGAAGATCACCGTAGGGTCGGTCTCAAGCCGCATGCCAAGACGCAGGCGGTTGACGAACACGCCGGCGATCTTGCGCCGTTCGCCGGCCTTGGCGGTCTCCTTCTCGATGAGTGACGCCAGGATCAGGGCCTGCTGCGGCGTGCGTATAGGTAGATTGGGGGCGCGGTTGCGCCAATCCTTGCCGAGAAGTGCGCGCAGGCGCTTGCGGGCGCGCGCCAGCACCGACGTGGCCGACCCCCCATAGGTGTAGTAGTAGGTGTCCGGGAAGAATGCGCCCTCGAGGCTCGCGTGCATGTGCAGCGCGGCGCGCACCGCGGCGCGCGGACGCTGTCCCACGTCGTCTGTGAGGTGTGGCGCGTGGGCCAGGGCCTGACGCACCTGATGGAACGTCCAGCCGGGCACGAGCGTGAGCGGATATTCGACGACCTGCCCGGCCACTACCTTGTGCAGGATATCGAGCGGAGTCGTCGGATCGGAGAATCGGTACACGCCGGTCTTCAAGGCGTTGCCCTTCCCCGTCAGTTCGGCAAGCGCCACGAAAGAGTTCGCGGAATCGATCACATGGCGCCGTTGAAGCTGTTCAGCGAAGGCGCGCATGGTAGTCCCGGTGGGCAGGTGGAAGGTCTTTGCGCCAGGATGTAGCGTACGATCGGCGAGCACATACCATCCGGCTGCAAAGAGGCCGCCAACGACCAGGGCGCCGAGGCCCCACTTAGAGCGCAGGCGCATCACCACAGGCCCTCAGGATCTCTGTCATCCGGGACGTCACGGGACCGCGCCGCCAAAGCCGTTGTGCGAGGCGCAGGACCGGGCGTATACCGATCAGCGAATTGCTTAAAAAAATCTCGTCTGCCTCCATGACCCGTGTGCTCGTGAGATGGTCGAGGCGCACCACCATACCTGATTCGCGCGCGCGCCTCATCACCTGATCGCGCATCACCCCCGCGACCCCTGCCTGATCAAGGATCGGTGTCGTGAGGATGCCGCCCTCGACCACGAACAGATTGGTCATGGTCCCTTCTATCACCCATCCTTGCGTGTCTTGCATCAATCCTTCCCAATAGGGGTCGCTAAATTCCCGTTGCGCCAAAACCTGCTCGAGCCGATTCAGATGCTTGAGGCCAGAGAGGAGCGGCTGCCGGGCCAGCGTGGTGCGACACCAGAAGACCGGTGCCTCGTCGTCGATCGGGCGGTTGGGCCAGGGCCATACCGTCAGGATGCGATCGGTGGGGGCGGCCGCCGGCCGATAGCCGCGCCCGCTGGTCCCGCGTACCACGACGATCTTCAGGATAGCGAGGCTGTGGCCGGCCGCCAAGGTTTCCGCCTCGGTGGCAAGGAGCGCGGCGTCGATGGGATCGAGCCCCAGCCGTTCGATGCCCGCCATGAGCCGCCGGACGTGTTCGGACCACAAGAGCAGGCGCCCGTCGCGAATGGCCAGGGTCTCGAACAGGCCGTCGCCATACTGCAGGCGGCTTGTCACGGGTATCGACGTCTGCGCTTGACCGTTCACGAAGCTCGTAAGCGGATTCATGTCGCAAGTTCGCGGCGATTCGCGCGCGCCATGCGCCGTGATGCCAAAGACCGGTGGTAAGGCCGATGCGGATGGGACAAGAGGTCCTCGGTCATGAGGTGGCGGGCAGTCATCAGTGGGGCCTGACGGCCCCCAAGGCGCGCATAAGGCCCGCGGCCTTGGCCTGGGTCTCGAGCAATTCCCGTTTCGGATCGGAATCGGCGACGATTCCGGCCCCCACGCAAAACTCGATCTGTGGCCCGCGCACCACGAGCGTGCGGATCAGAATATTGAGATCGATGTCGCCGCGCTCGTTGATGTAGCCGAGGCTGCCGGTATAGGCGCCGCGCGCGCGGTGCTCGTTTTGCGCCAGGATCTCCATGCAATGTATCTTCGGGCAGCCGGTAATGGAGCCGCCCGGGAACAGCGCGCGAATGAGCTGCGATGGCCGGACATCGGCGCGCAACGTGCCTTCCACGTCGGATACCAGATGATGAACGGTCGCAAAACTTTCGATGCGCATGAGCCCCGGGACCCGCACGCTACCAGGCACGCACACGCGACCAAGGTCGTTGCGTTCGAGATCGACGAGCATGAGGTGCTCGGCGCGCTCCTTTGGGTCGGTGCGCAAGCCGCGCCGCGCCGACTCGTCTGCCGCGGCGCCGGAACCCCGCGCACAGGTCCCGGCGATGGGCTGAGTCATCACCTGTGATCGGCGGCATCGGACAAGCCGTTCGGGAGACGCGCTTGCGATCAGGGTATCGCCAAGGCGCGCCACTGCGGAAAATGGCGCCGGGTTATGCCCGCGCAGGCCCTCGAGCAGCGCACCGGCCTGCGTGCCGGTGCGGATGCGCCCGGAGTAGCGGCGCGACAGGTTGGCCTGGAAGATCTCTCCTGCGATGATGCGCGCCTGAATGTCGCGCACGCCCTGCTCGTAGTCCTCCGGCGGGTCTTCATCAAGATATTCGAGTACCACGGGCGGCCACGGCCTGGTGGCGGGGAGCCGCTCGAGGTCGGAGGCGATCCTCGCGACCACCGATGCGTCCCGGCCTGTGACGATCGCGCGGCCCGAGTGCCGCTCGCGCAAAATCGCCCCCGCAAAGCCTTGCAGCCATGCAAGCGGCACGTCCGCCGGCAATGGCAGCGATGCGAGCCGCGGCTCCAGGACCGTGACGAACTCGTAGCTCAGGAAAAGAAAGTGCCCGTAGAGAAATGGCAGCGTCTCGTCTAGCGCAACATCCGCCGCCGCAAGGCTTGCGCATTCATCGAGGGTCGCTAGGAATCGTGCACAGTCCGCGGCGGTTGCGCCCGCCGGCAGGATCATCGGATCCTCGGGTTCGGCAAACAGGATGTCGTAGCCCCAGCCCTCCCCGCCGCGGCCTTCGAGCAGATGCGGGTAGCGCTCCGGAAAGCCCTCATGGATGCGCAGGAGGTCGGCGCCCTCCGGGATCACCCGAATCGCCGCGCCACCTTCCATGGGGCTAGCGGAAACGGCCGAGTACCAGCGTCCCGTTCGTGCCACCGAATCCGAAGGAGTTCGAGAGGGCGAGCGTGATGGGCATCTCCCGCGCGGTGTGCGGGATATAGTCGAGATCACAATCCTCGCTTGGCTGATCGAGGTTGATGGTGGGCGGCGCGACCTGATCGTGTATGGCAAGCACCGTGTAGATCGCTTCGATGGCGCCCGCCGCTCCCAAAAGATGCCCGGTCATCGATTTAGTCGAACTGACCGGCAGCTTCTTGGCATAATCACCGAATACGCGCTTTATTGCTACGGTCTCGGCGCGGTCGCCAAGCGGGGTCGAAGTCCCGTGGGCATTGATATAAGACACATCCGTGATATTGACACCGGCATTGCGCAGGGCGTAGCGCATGCATCGCGCCGCCCCGTCTCCATCCTCCGGCGGACTTGTCATGTGATAGGCATCGCCGCTCATGCCGCACCCGAGAAGTTCAGCGTAGATGCGCGCGCCGCGCGCGCGCGCATGCTCGAGCTCTTCCAGGACCACGATCGCCCCGCCCTCGCTCAACACGAAGCCGTCACGATCGCGGTCCCAGGGACGGCTAGCGCGCGTCGGGTCATCATTCCGCGAGCTGAGCGCCCGTGCATTGCCGAAGCCTGCCATCGAGGTCGGTGTTACAGAGGCCTCCGCGCCACCGGCAATCATGATATCGGCGTCTCCGTACTCAATGATGCGCCCGGCCTCGCCTATGGCATGCGTCGATGTGGTGCACGCGGTCACGACCGACAGATTGGGACCCTTGAATCCGTACAATATGGACAGGTTCCCCGATATCATGTTGATGATGCTCATGGGAATGTAAAAAGGAGAAATACGCCGCGCGCCTTTTTCCAAATACTGGCGCATGGTCTCCTCTATGGTGTGGACGCCACCGATCCCCGAGCCGATATAACACCCTATCCGCTCGGCGTTGGCCTCGGTCACGACGATGCCGGCATCCTTGACGGCCTCCACCCCGGCGGCCATGCCGAGCTGGATGAACCTGTCCATCTTGCGGGCTTCTTTTTCCGACAGAAACGCATTGGTGTCGAATCCCCGGACCTCTCCGGCGATGGTCGACGGAAATCCGCTCGCATCGAATTGCGTCACCGGGCCAATGCCGCTCTCGCCGGCGGTGATTCGCCGCCAGTTGTCGGCGACATTTAGGCCAAGAGGCGTGACCGCCCCAAGCCCGGTGATGACGACGCGCCTCTTATTCAAACGAATCTCCCCGGATATAAATGCACGGCAATGCTCGGATCGCGGCCCAAATCAATTAGCGGCGTGTGCCGTAATGTAGTCAACCGCCTGCTTCACGGTCGTGATCTTCTCGGCCTCGTCATCGGAGATCTCGCAGTCGAACTCCTCTTCCAATGCCATGACGAGTTCCACGGTATCAAGCGAATCCGCGCCAAGATCATCGACAAATGATGCGTCGATGGAGACCTCGTTTTCATTGACCGCGAGTTGCTCAACCACAATCTTTTTTACGCGCTCTTCGATGCTGCTCATCTTTCATTCCTCCAGAAAATCGTTATGAAGCCGTGCGGCGGCATAGTTATCACATCCCCGCCGCCGAAGTCTACTTTGGGCGCCGATCGGCTAATTCATATACATTCCGCCATTGATGTGCAAGGTCGTCCCGGTAATGTACGACGCCTCGGGGGATGCCAGAAATGCCACTGCGGAAGCGACGTCTTCCGGGGTTCCCAGGCGCGCAAGCGGAATCTGCGTCAGTAAAGCGTCTTTTTGACCCTGTCCAAGGGCGCGGGTCATGTCCGTATCGATGAATCCCGGGGCTATGGCGTTGACGGTGATGTTGCGGCTGCCGACCTCGCGCGCCAGGGCGCGCCCGAAACCCATCAAACCGGCCTTGGCCGCCGCGTAATTCGTTTGCCCGGGATTGCCCGTTACGCCCACCACCGAGCTTATATTGATGATGCGTCCCCCGCGAGCTTTGGTCATCGCGCGTAGGCATCCGCGGGTGAGGCGAAACGTGCCCGTGAGGTTGGTTGCCAAGACGGCATCCCAGTCTTCGTCGCGCATCCTCATGGCCAGCGCATCGCGGGTTATGGCGCCGTTGTTTACGAGAATGCTCGGCCACTGCGCGCGCTTGTCTATTTCCGCAAGCAGCGCGTCGACCGATGACGGATCCGAGAGATCCAGCGGGAATGACCACCCCCGGATGTCGTGGGCCGCGAAGTAATCGGCGATCCCCTGGAGGCCTTTTTCCGAAGCGGCGGTCGCGATGATGCGCGCGCCTTGCGATGCGAGCCGCAGCGCGCACGCCTTGCCTATACCCCGGCTCGCGCCAGTGACCAAGGCAATATCCGCATCGAGTCCCATGATTGTCTCCCTGATTCTTGTCGTGATGGGCTAGGACGCCGTGACCTCAAGGGCCGCGGCAAAATCCGCGGGCTCCCCCAGGGATACGCATGGGAGGTCGACGATACGCTTGTTGAGGCCGGTAAGCACCTTCCCGGGGCCGCATTCGACGATCCGCGCCATACCCTCCCATGCCCCAACCAGGCGTATTGTCTCAACCCAGCGCACTGGTGAGAATAGCTGACTTACCAGGGCCTCGCGGATAAGATCCGGCTCGGACAAGGAGGCCACCGGGGCATTATGGATGACAGGCACCACCGGCGCTTTCAGGGTCACGGGCGCCAGCGCCTCGGCAAACTCCCGCGCCGCGCCATGCATGAGTCCGCAATGCGAGGGGGCGCTGACCGCAAGCACGACGCTGCGCCGCGCCCCGGCCTCGCGCGCCGCGACAAGGGCACGGTCGACGGCGGCCTTGGTTCCAGCGACCACCACCTGCCCTGGGGCATTATAGTTGGCGGCCGCCAATGTCTCGCCCTGCGCGCAGTCGCGACAGACCTTCTCCACGGCCTCATCGGCAAGCCCGAGGATCGCCGCCATGGCCCCCTCCCCTTGCGGTATCGCCGCCTGCATGAGTTCTCCGCGTCGCGCGACCAGGCGTACGGCGTGGCGGAAATCCAAGGCCTCTGCGCATACCAGCGCCGCGTATTCGCCGAGACTATGGCCGGCCATCACCGCGGGTTGCACCCCGCCGCGCGCGCGCCAGGCACGGTAGCAGCCGACGTCGGCGGCCAGCAGTGCCGGTTGCGTCACGGCCGTGCGGTTCAGCGCCTCCTCGGGGCCATTTTGCGAAAGATCCCACAGGTCGTAACCCAGGACTTCGGAGGCCTCCCGAAAGGTCTCGACGATCTGAGCGTGATCCGCCGCCAGCGCCTTCAGCATTCCCACGGATTGCGATCCTTGTCCGGGAAAGACCAGGGCCGTGCTACCGTTCGCGTTCATCGTCACCTCTTCGATCCTTTTATCAATACCGGAGAAGCACGGAACCCCATGTCAACCCCCCGCCGAACGCCTCCATGAGCACGACATCGCCACGCTGGATACGTCCGTCACGGACGCCGCTGTCGAACGCCAATGGAATCGATGCCGCCGAGGTATTGCCATGCCGGTCGACGGTTACTATGACCTGATCCATGGCCATGCCGAGCCTTTTGGCGGTTGCCGCTATGATGCGAATGTTGGCCTGATGCGGCACAAGCCAGCGGATGTCCGCCTTCTTCAAGTCATTGACGGCAAGGGTCTCGCCTACCAGCGCATCGAGCGTGGTTACGGCCATCCGAAAGACCTCGTTCCCGCGCATGGTGATGCGGCCAGAGGCGGCGCCCCGCTCGGGCGTCTCGGTCGATACCGTCAAAAGATCCTTATAGGCCCCATCGGCATGCAGGTGTGACGACAGAATGCCTTGTTCATCACTCGCCCCGACCACGACCGCGCCGGCACCATCGCCGAACAATACGCATGTCGATCGATCATTCCAGTCGACGATGCGCGACATCGTCTCGGCGCCGACCACGAGCGCGCGCTTCGCGCTGCCGGTGCGAATGAATTTCTCGGCGATCGCGAGTGCATACACGAAACCCGTGCACACCGCCTGGACATCGAAGGCCGCTGGCCCGTGAATCCCCAGACGCTCCTGCAGAAGGCAGGCGGTGCCTGGAAAGACCCGATCCGGCGTGGTCGTGGCCACGATCACGAGATCGATCTCGGAGGCCAGGCAGCCGGCCGCATCGAGGGCCTGCCGGGCCGCGCGCTCCGCCAGATCGCAGGTCGTCTCGCCCGGCCCGGCGATACGCCGCTCGCGGATTCCGGTGCGTGATACGATCCATTCGTCCGATGTATCGACAGTCGATGCGAGATCGGCATTGGTCACGACGCGCTCGGGCAGGAAACTCCCCGTGCCGAGGACGCGAGCGTAGCTCACGCCAGTCCCCGCTGCGGAGGGGGTTCCATTTCCCGGCGGATACGATCCGGGATATTGTGCCGCACCTCGCGCAAGGCCACCTCCAGGGCGTTGCGCACGGCCACCGTGTCCGCGCTGCCGTGGCTCTTTACGACGACGCCGTTCAAGCCGACCAGGGTTGCGCCGTTATAGCGCTTGGGGTCGACACGCCGTGCAAAGGCCCTCAAGATCGGGCGCGCAACGAGGCCCGCCAGACGGGTACGCATATTGCGTCCAAACTCCTCTTTCAGAAATGCACGGATCATGCGCGCCAGGCCTTCACTGGTCTTCAGCGCGATATTTCCCACGAATCCGTCACATACGATGACATCGGCATGTCCGGCGTAAATTCCATCACCTTCGACATAGCCGATATAGTTCAGCCCGCTGCGCGCAAGCAGCTGGGCCGCGGCCTTGACCACTTCGTTGCCCTTGATGTCTTCCACGCCGACATTCAAAAGACCGATGCTCGGGCGCTCCTTGCCATCGACCGCGGTGGCCACGATCGTGCCCATCACCGCGAATTGCCGGAGGTGTTCGCTTGTGCACTCGACATTCGCGCCCAGATCAAGCAGATGCACATGCCCTTTGAGGGTCGGAAGCGCGGTCACGATCGCGGGCCGATCGATGCCCGGCAAGGTCTTCAGTATGAAGTGCGCGACCGCCATGAGCGCGCCGGTATTGCCGGCACTCACGCACGCATCCGCTTGCCCATCGCGCAGCAGGCTCAGCGCCACGCGCATCGATGAGTCGCGCTTGGTTCGCAAGGCCTGGGCGGGGGGCTCGTCCATGCGCACGACCTCGGTGGCCGGGATGATCTGCAGGCGCTCATTGGCCCCCGCCGCCAGCCGGCGCAGCTCGCCCTCTATGGCATCCGGTTGTCCCACAAGCGCAACGCGCGCCTCGGACTGGGATTCCAGGAATGCAAGCGCTGCCGAAACCGTGACGCGCGGGCCATGATCACCCCCCATGGCATCGAGGGCGATAGTGATAGTCACTTACGACTCCGGGACGGACCTAGTCGGCTTTGGTATCGAGGACCTTGCGGCCACGATAATAGCCGTCCGGGCTCACGTGATGACGACGGTGTGTCTCCCCGCTCGTGGAGTCGACAGACAAGGTCGGGCGGGACAAGGCGTCGTGCGAGCGGCGCATGCCGCGCTTGGAGGGGGTCTTACGGCTCTTCTGTACCGCCATTGTATTCTTTCCTCAGTTCCTATTATCGCGTCTATCGCGCTTCAATAACCCCGCCAACCCGGCGAATGGATGGGTCCCGGTCGCCGGCCGCAGGATAGGTTCGCATCCCTCGGGGTGCCGCGGCGCCATGGGCAAGGCCAGCATCAGCTCTTCTTCCACGACATCAGCGACATCGAGCAGCCCGACATGATAGCAGACATCCGCCCCTTTTTCCGCTAGATCCCGCTCATCGGCCTCCGATCGCGCGAATATCCGTCTCCAGTCGGTATGGAACTCGAGCTGGAACACCGCGGCACATCGTTGGCATAACAGTGGGAGCGAGGCCTCGGCATGGCCCTCCATTACGGCCCGCCCCTGCTCGTCTCGCACGAACGCTAGCCGGCCGCTGACCCGACCACTGTCCCCTGCCGCCAATTCCTTGAGTCGCTCCAGGGCCGCCGCATCGAGCGGGCCGGTGAACACGAGACGTTGATCCGCAGCCCGTTCAGGGTCGACGGATCTTGGCAGGAAACCCGATTCCATGCGCCATGATATAGAGGGGGCCGGAGGCTGTCAAAATCGCGCCCCCGGCAGCCGGGTATTGGCAGGCGGACCTCGGAAGACGGACTTGAAGACAAACTTATTAAGTCACGAGGGCCGTGCCGGCGGGCCCGATGGGGGCGCGCGGTGCCCGGATTTTATGCCCCGCGGCCGGGCCCGCGCGTATCCGCTGGTGAAAGCCGTGGGGCGCCGCCGGTGGCGGCTGGCGGCCGGCAGGAGAAAACACCCCGTGAAAGCCGTTTGAGAGGCAGATTGCCGGGGTGGAGGGGTGGAGGTTTGGCGTTCTGGGCTTACAACCCCGCGTGCGCGCCGATGACCCCCGGTAAGCCCGGTTTCGCCAATGGCGGCCGGGTCTCGCCGCCCTCTGGTGAATAGTGGCGGCCAAAGCTTTACAATACGCCCCCGCCTTATCGTGCATATGCTCGGGAGCAGCAGGTGATTAAGAAGCTATTGGTGGCAAACCGCGGCGAGATTGCAGTACGCATAGTCCGGGCCTGTGCCGAGATGGGGATTGCGTCCGTGGCCGTGTACACCGATGCCGATCGCCATGCCTTGCATGTCAAAAAGGCAAGCGAGGCCTATAACCTCGGTCCCGATCCCGTGGGCGGTTATCTGAATGCCCATCGCATCACAAGCGTGGCGCTCGGCGCGGGTTGTGACGCCGTCCATCCCGGCTACGGCTTTTTGTCGGAAAATCCGGAACTTGCCGAGATCTGTATCCGCCGTGGCCTGATCTTCGTCGGCCCCTCGCCCGCGGTCATTCGGCAGATGGGCGACAAGACCCTGGCACGCGCCGCGGCGGTTGCCGCCGGCCTGCCGGTCGTTCCGGGAAGCGAGGGCAATGTCGCGAGCCTGGACGAGGCTGTCGATGCCGCCCGGCTCATAGGGTACCCGGTCATGCTCAAGGCCACTTCCGGGGGCGGTGGACGCGGTATCCGGCGTTGCGATTCCGAGGAAGAGCTTCGCCGCCAATATGACCGGGTCGTTTCCGAAACCACCAAGGCCTTTGGGGCCGCGGAGGTGTTTCTCGAGAAATGCATCGTCAACCCGCGCCATATAGAAGTCCAGATACTGGGTGATCGGTTCGGTAATGTCGTGCATCTCTTCGAGCGTGACTGCTCCATTCAGAGGCGCCACCAGAAATTGCTGGAGATCGCCCCATCCCCGCAGCTGACAGACGCGCAGCGCGAGGAGGTGTGCGGGCTTGCGGTGCGCGCCGCCAAGGCGGTCGGCTACGAGAATGCCGGCACCGTCGAATTCCTGTTCGATCAGGACGAGCGGTTCTATTTTATGGAGATGAACACGCGCCTGCAGGTCGAGCATACCGTTACCGAGCAGATTACCGGCGTCGATATCGTGCAGGAACAGATTCTGATCGCGGGCGGAAGCCCTTTGTCTTTTGCCCAGGATGATATTCAAAGGCGTGGATACGCCCTGCAGTTTCGCATCAACGCCGAGGACCCGAAAAACGATTTCCTGCCAAATTTTGGCCGCATTACCCGCTACTATTCGCCCGGTGGTCCGGGCGTGCGCACCGATGCCGCCATTTACACGGGGTACGAGTTCCCTCCCTATTATGATTCTATGTGCGCCAAATTGACGATATGGGCGCTGACATGGGATAAGGCCTTGGCGCGCGCCAGGCGCGCGCTGCTGGACATGGGAGTGTCTGGCGTCAAGACGACCATCCCCTACCACCTCGAGATACTGAAGACCGCCGAATTCCGCGGCGGCCTGTTCAATACCGCTTTTGTCGAGGACCATCCGGAGCTCAGCAACTACTCGGCGCGCCGTCCAACGTCGCATCTGGCGGCGGCGATTGCCGCCGCCATTGCCGCGCACCATGGATTGTGAGCACGCATAATTGGTCTCAGGAAGCAGGCGCGACGCAAGACGCGCCCCCGGGGTATAATCAAGAACTCATGATGATAGGTAGATAATCGTGGCAAAGACGCGTGTACAAATCACCGACGTGATCCTGCGGGATGCGCATCAATCCCTGATAGCCACCCGCTTGCACACCGAGGACATGCTGCCTGCGTGCCCGGATCTCGACGCCGTCGGCTACTGGTCGCTGGAGGCATGGGGAGGCGCTACCTTCGACGCATGTTTGCGCTTCCTGAAGGAAGACCCATGGGAACGGCTGCGCCTCCTGAAGGCTGCCCTGCCGCGTACGCGCATTCAGATGCTGCTGCGCGGCCAGAACCTCCTCGGCTACCGCCATTATTCGGATGATGTCGTCCGCGCCTTCGTGGCCAAGGCCGCCGACAACGGGGTCGATGTGTTCCGAGTTTTTGATGCGATGAACGACACGCGTAATCTGCGTGTGGCGATCGAGGCGGTGCTGGAAAGCGGCAAGCACGCCGAAGGGACCATCTGCTATACGACAAGCCCCGTGCACAGCGTGCCGGCATTCGTGGCCATGGCCCGGGAGCTGGAGGCCATGGGCTGCCAGACGATCGCGTTAAAGGACATGGCTGGGCTTTTGACACCGACCAAAACCACGGCGCTCGTGAAGGCGCTCGTGAAGGCGGTGAAGGTCCCGCTACATCTCCATTCCCATTCGACGTCGGGCCTCGCCTCCATCTGCCAATGGAAGGCGATCGAAAGCGGGTGCTATCTGATCGACACGGCGTTGTCGGCGTTCGGCGAGGGCACCAGCCATCCGCCCACCGAGAGCCTAGTCGCGGCGCTGCGCGAAACCCCTCACGACACCGGGCTCGACCTGGAGCGCCTCGAGCGCATCAACGCGTATTTTCGTGATGTGCGCAAGCGCTATCACCAGTTCGAAAGCGATCATACGGGGGTCGACAGCCGGGTCCACGTCAATCAAGTGCCGGGCGGAATGATCTCCAATCTGGCGAACCAGCTGAAGGAGCAAGGGGCGCTTTCGCGTATGGATGAGGTGCTGCTCGAGATCCCCCGTGTGCGCGCCGACCTGGGATATCCCCCGCTCGTCACGCCGACATCGCAGATCGTGGGGACGCAAGCGGTCTTGAATGTGCTGACCGGCCAGCGCTATAAGAGCATTACGAGCGAGGTTAAATTGTATCTCCAGGGCCGCTACGGTGCGCCCCCCGGGATCATAGACAGCCGCGTGCGCAGGCTTGCCATCGGCAATCAGCCGGTCATAACCCATCGGCCGGCCGACGACATTCCTCCCGAGATGGAGAAATTGCGGACCGAGATCGGCGATCTGGCAAAGAGTGAGGAAGATGTGCTCACCTATGCGATGTTTCCAGAGATCGGCCGCCAGTTTCTAGAGGAGCGCGCCGCCGGCACACTGCGACCAGAGGAGCTGCTGCCGCCACCCGAGGCGCAGTCGGCGCCCTGCTATCTCGCGCCCACCGATTTCAACGTCACGATGCATGGCGAGACTTACAACATCAAGATCCGCGGGGCTGGGCATAAAAACGAGGAGCAACGGCCGTTCTACGTTTATGTCGATGGCATGCCCGAGGAGATCATGGTGGAAACCATGGGCATCGTGCCGACTGAAGGCGCCGGCGGGGACTTCCGCGAGCCCATCGCGGCCCCCGCGGGCGGCGTGAGCGCGGGTCTTCGCCGCCCGCGGGCGGTCAAGGCCGGTGATGTCACAAGCGCCATGCCAGGGACCGTGGTCGATGTCCTCGTGACCGTGGGACAGGTGCTGAAGGCCGGCGATCCGGTGCTTGTCATCGAGGCCATGAAGATGGAAAACGAGGTGCCGGCGCCGATCAAGGGGACGGTGAAGAGCATCCACGTCAAGAAGGGCGACAGCGTAAATCCCAACGAAGCCCTGGTCGAGATTGGCTAGCCCGTGGCGGTGCCGCAACGTCTGGTCCTGGCCTCGGGCTCGCGCTATCGCCACGAGCTTTTGACGCGGCTCAAGATCCCCTTCGAGGTCATGGTTTCGGACGCCGATGAGACGAGACAGCCGGGGGAAGATGCCAGCGCCTTGACCGAACGCCTGGCGATTGCGAAGGCGCGGGCGGTCGGTCCCATGGCGCCAGACGCCCTCATAATCGGTTCCGATCAGGTCGCCGAATATGATGGCGAAATCGTCGGCAAACCGGGCGGGTTCGACGAGGCCGCCCGTCAGTTACGGCGCATCTCCGGCAAGACCGCGCGCCTGTATACGGGGCTTGCGGTCTTGAACGCCCGGACCGGCCGCGTGCAGTCAGAGGTGGCGCTGTTCGAGGTCGTGTTTCGCGTGCTCGATGAGCCGCGCATCACCCGCTATCTCGACAAGGAGCGGCCCTACGACTGTGCCGGAAGCGCGAAGTCCGAGGGGCTCGGCATCGCCCTGTTCGAGCGCTTCATCGGTGACGACCCGACCACCTTGATCGGCTTGCCGCTCATCCGGCTCGTGCGCATGCTCGAGACCGAAGGCCTCGAGATCCCCTAGATCCCTTAAGATCCCTCGCGATTTCGTGGAGTAGACCCGGGACCGCCCTGCGGGCGCGCCTCGTGGCGGGACCGGTCGGGCCTGCGCGCCCGCCTCTATCCGGTCTTTCCGCCATGCTCGACGGCGCGCCGCATGCGCTCCAGGGCCTCCTCGAGCAGCGCCCGCCGGCACCCGAAGTTCAGGCGCACGAAGCCCTGGGCGCCGAAATCCGCGCCATCGGACAGCCCGATCCCCGCGCCCTCGAAAAACCGCTGCGGATTCTGGTGCCCGAGCGCACGGGCGTCTATCCAGGCGAGGTAGGTCGCCTCGACGGGCGCGATGTCGAGTCCGGGCATGGCGCGCACGGCATTGAGCGTAAGCGTGGCATTATTGCGCAAATAAGCGATCAAGGCCTGGCGCCATGGTTCGGCGCCGCGATAAGCGGCCAGGGCGGCGGCAAAGCCAAGCACGTTCACGTCTGGAACGATACCCTTCATGGCCGCGCGGAAGCGTTCGCGCAGGGCGGCGTCCGGGATTACCGCAAACGAGAACCCAAGCCCGGGCACGTTGAAAGTCTTGCTGGGCGCCATGAGCGTGATCGTACGTCGGGCAAGATCGGGGTGCAGGCTGGCAATCGACCGATGGCGCATGGAGGCGTCGAGCACGAGGCCCGCGTGGATTTCGTCGGCGCAGATGATGAGATCGTGGCGTTCACAGAATCGGCCCAGGCGCTCGAGCTCCTCGGCCGTGTATACCCGCCCCACGGGGTTGTGGGGGTTACACAACAAAAACAGCCGGGTCGCTGGCGTGACCGTCTCCTCGAGGGCCTCCCAATCGATGGCGTAACGGCCCGCGCGGTAGTCGAGGGGGGCGGTGATGAGCTGGCGCAAGGCAAGACGCGGTGCGCTCAAAAATGGCGGGTAGACGGGCGTCAGGGTGAGCACCTCGTCGCCCTCGGCCCCGGTGGCGCGGCACGCGAGATTGAGCGCCGAGACAAGGCCTGGCAGCCACACGATCCATTCGGGCCGTAGCGTCCAACCGTCATGGGCGTGCACATAGGCCAGGATCGCCTCGAGCAGCCCCTTGGGGGCGTTTCCGTAACCGAAGACACCATGCGCGACGCGCTCTTGCAGCGCGCGGACGATCACATCCGGAGAGGCGAAGTCCATGTCAGCCACCCACAGCGGCAGGATGTCACGGTCCCGATAGCGATCCCATTTGACGCTCGCGGTGTTGCGCCGCTCGATGGGTACGTCAAAATCCTCCACGTGTCCTCCTTTCTTCCTCGGTCATCATCCGCGCGTCAACTTCGCGCCACTCATGGGCGCAGGCATGATCGCAAAGAAACCCAAGCAACGAAAGATGCCCGCACGGTGTCGCGCATGGCGCGGCGCCAGTCGCGCCCGATGCCCTTGCATAAGCCGGATCAGCGGCCGCCCGACGGGGCGTACGATGACCCCCTGTCGGAGGCCGGAAGCAAGTGCCCCATGATGAATCATGCGTGAGGCCTAAGGTGCATGGTCTGTTGCCGATGGCCATTGCCCGGCCTGGAGTGACGGAGCGCAACCGCTCCCACCATCCCTCCCCTGCCCCCGCCTATCACCTTGAAGTCGCCTAAGAACTTCACGTCGGCATGGGTGAGGGGCGATGTCGACGCGCGTGCCCTCTTCGCAGCGGAATCAAAGGGGCTTGTATGCCATTGCCATTGATGAGCCGGCACATGCCATCCATTTGCCTATGGGCGCCGCGCGCGGGCCGATACGACGGATTTTCATGATACAAATCTTATAGAATGCATGATATTCAGTCCGGATTCAGGCACTTCGCAAAGACCTGCGACGGGGGCACTGTTCTCGTTGGTGCCGGATTTAGATAGTCTGAGGGTTCTCACGAAAGGAGAAGCGATCCCATGTGTCCAGACTCGGAAAACAAGCCAAATACCCTGAAACTTGATCGCAACGATCTCAAGAAGACCCGGGAGCGCGTTACGATCTCCGTGGGCGTGGTCCACGAGGTGATTCGCGAGGAGGGAGAGCAGGAGCTGCAGAGGTCGATTCCGGCGCTTGCCTGGTCTGGTCTCGCGGCCGGTCTTTCCATGGGGTTTTCCATGCTCGGCGAGGGCATGATCTATCACGGGCTGCCGGCCAGCTCGTGGCGCAAGCTTGTCGCAGGCTTTGGATATACGCTCGGCTTTATCATCGTCGTCCTCGGGCGCCAACAGTTGTTTACCGAAAACACCCTGACCCCGATCCTGCCGCTCATGCAGGATATGACGTGGCGCAAGTTCGGCCGGGTCATGACGCTATGGGCCACGGTGCTTACCACCAACCTCCTGGGGGCCTTGGTGTTTGCCTGGGCGATCGCCGATACCTCGCTCTTCAAGGCCGGCATGCAGCACACGCTGACGACGCTTGGCCATCACGCCCTGCGCCCGTTTGCGCCGATGTTTCTCGGGGCCGTGTTCGCGGGCTGGCTGGTCGCGCTCATGGTGTGGTTATTGCCGGCCGCCGAGACCGCGCGCGTGGTCATCATCATGCTCCTGACCTACGTCATCAGTGTCGCCGGCTTCGCGCATCTCATCGCGGGCTCCGTGGAGGCTTTCTATCTCGTCTTGCGCGGCGGCCTGTCGTGGCCCGGGTACTTCACGCAATTCATGATCCCGACCTTTCTTGGCAACGTCGTCGGTGGTGTCGTCCTGGTGGCGGCCTTGAATCATGCCCAGGCAACGGCGGGTGCGCCTTCCGCGGAAAAGTAAGCGGCAAGCGACCGCCCGGCCGGGCACGCCTAGTGTCCTATGGCTGCCCATTTGTCGTATATCAAGGCGCCCCGTGGATTTTCAGCCATACCTCGGAAACGAATGGGTGTGCCGGCTGGGCGGCGCGCAAGGAGGATAGTGCAGGCGGGCCCCCGCCGCTACGCAGACGTTAACCATAAATAAATATAATAGGCGGAGGGGAGAAAATGCTGAAGACAGAGGATTTCTGGGCCACGATCATTGGCCTTTTGGCCCTGTTTGGCGTTTGGATGGCGTGGCAGGCGGGTTCGCCGCTTGCGCAGATGGTGGCCTTGAACGCCGCGGGTCTACATTGGCAAAACTGGGGCACGCTGTTTGCGTTCTTCGATCAGCGATGGGACGCGATCATATTGCAACCCGTCGTCTTTTCCCTGTTTCTTGCAATACCCGTCATCTTTCTCAACCTGGACCTCGAACGCTTCCTGATGGGGTTTGTGGTCCTGTTTCTGCTGGCCTTGGTGACGTTTTCGATTGCCGGCTGGGCCCAGTCCGCGCGTTTCGAGCTCGAACCGCCGGTCGTTGCCCTGCTCCTTGGGCTTCTCATCGGCAATCTGGTGACGATCCCCGATTGGATAAAGCCGGCCCTGCGCGTCGAGCTCTATCTGAAGACCGGGATCGTCCTGCTCGGCGCCACCTTCCCCCTCTCGCTGCTCCTGAGCGCTGGACCAGCGGCCTTGGTGCAGGCCGCGGTCGGCACCATCGTTACGGTAGGCGCGATCTATGGCCTTGGCCGCTGGCGCGGCCTGAGCCACGGCCAGTCGGCGGTGTTGGGGACCGGCGCGGGGGTCTGTGGGGTATCCGCCGCCATGGCCGCAGGCTCGGCGGTGGAGGCGCGGCGCCAGGAGATCTATCAGGCGATATCGCTGGTGATCCTGTTCTCGCTCGCCTGGGTGGTGGTGCTTCCGCAATTGGCGGTCTTTTTTAGGGTGAGCCCCGGGCAAGGGGGCGCGTGGATCGGGACATCCGAGCTCGCCGACGCCGCGGGCATGGCCGCGGCCAGCAGTTTCGGGGCCATGGTGGGCCATACCAATGTGGTGATCAAGGCGTTCACCTTGACCAAGGTGATCGGCCGCGACGTATGGATAGGGTTGTGGGCCATCTTCTGGACATTCACCGTAAGCCGGCACCGCGCGCCGGAGGCGCGGTCTTCGTCCGCCGATTCGGCGGCCATGCACGCCTGGTGGCGGCGCGTGCCTAAGTTCGTCATCGGCTTTTTGTTGGCCGCGGGCGTCATGAGCCTGCTGACCTTGCAGATGACGCCCATGCTGCGCCATCACCTGTTGATACCGCTGGTGGGCCTGCGGACATGGGCCTTCACCCTTTGCTTTCTCGCGATCGGCTTGAATACCCACCTTCGCCAGATGTTGGCGGTGGAGCGCCGGGTGTTGTTCGTATTCTCCGCCGGTGTTGCCGTGAACCTCGTCGTAGGCTACGTCCTGTCGGTGATCGTGTTCGGGGCTCAATGGACGGCCCTGCATTGAGGCCCGGGGGCTGTACCGGTTGCCGGCACTGGAGCACTGGCCGCGATCTGGAGCAAGGGGACCTGTTCCCGGGGTTGCTCGCGTTGTCGTCGGGCACGAGCAGCCTCGCGGCGACCTATGGCTATTGCGCCTTGCGGGATCGCTTGACGCGCTGCGATCTCCCCATGCCGTGCTGGGAGCCGCCCCCCGCAGTCCTCGCCCGGCGCGCCCCGATGACGCGCGGGTGAGCGGGCCGGGGCATGGTCTCTATGCCCTGGGGCCCGCGCGGGCGCGTCATGCGCCGATCCTGGTCGGTGCCCAGGTCCATCCCTAAGGCGGATCAATGCCGCCGGCGGTATCGGTACGATAGGCATCAAGGGCGTGACCGGACCCCGTGAGACCTCCGCGAGGGCCCATGAAGCCATCGCCGCCGCTTTGATGATCGCGTACACGCCGCCTCGAGCCGGCCGCATCGGGGGTCGCCAGGGTTTCAGCGGGGTGGCCACGGGCGCCGACCGCGGCCCTCGCACCCTCCACCTACGGTCGTGGCGTGGTGCATACCTTTTACCAAAACCCCTGTCTTTTCCGACCAGGAGGACATATGGCAAATACTCGCGATGTGGTCGTCATAACGGGCGCAAGCGCCGGGCACGGCCGCGCCGTGGCCCGCAGTTTTGCGCGCGAGGGCGCGAAGATCGGTCTGCTGGCGCGTGGACGCGAGGGGCTTGAGGCCGCCAAACGGGAGGTGGAGTCTTTGGGTGGCGAGGCGCTCGTGGTGCCGACCGACGTCTCGGATGCCGATCAGGTCGAGGCCGCAGCGCGAGCCGTCGAGGCGGAGCTCGGGCCGATCTCGGTGTGGGTCAACAACGCCATGGTCTCGGTCTTCTCGCCGGTCAAGACGCTGCGTCCCGAGGAGATCGCGCGGGTCACCGAGGTCACCTATCTCGGCTACGTCTACGGTACGATGGCGGCCTTGCGCCGCATGCTGCCGCGGGACCGGGGCGTCATCATCCAGGTCGGTTCGGCGCTCGCCTATCGCGGTATTCCCCTACAGGCCGCTTATTGCGGGGCCAAGCACGCGATCGAGGGCTTCACCGAATCGCTGCGCACGGAATTGCTCCATGATAAGAGCCGCGTGCGCGTGACCATGGTCCAGATGCCAGCCATGAATACGACGCAATTTTCATGGTCAAAGAATAAGATGAATCATAATCCTAAACCAGTTCCTCCGATCTATGAGCCCGAGGTCGCGGCCCGTGTCGTGGTCTGGGCGGCGCGCCATAACCGTCGCGAGATCGATGTCGGCGGTTCGACCGTGGCGGCCATTCTCGCCAACAAGATCGCGCCCGGCATCCTGGATCATTACCTGGCGCGTAACGGTTATCGTTCGCAGGAGGCGCACGGGCCGGTCGACCGCGCGCGCCCCGACAATCTCTGGCGGCCGGTCCCTGGGGATC
The DNA here is from genome assembly GCA_021841585.1 of Pseudomonadota bacterium. Lineage (GTDB taxonomy): Bacteria > Pseudomonadota > Gammaproteobacteria > Acidiferrobacterales > Acidiferrobacteraceae > Acidiferrobacter. Next base: position 26,772 of record JAKBUS010000029.1, read on the forward strand.
ATGGTGTCCATGGCCCGTTTGCCGATCGCTCGATCAGGCGCAGCCCCGAGGTCTGGACGACCCCTGCATCGCGGCACGATCGCGATCCTGGCGGGAGTGGGCCTTGGGCTTGCCGGGCTGTCAGTGGCGGGTCTGCGCCGCCGCCGCGCGGCACAGGCTCGGCGCCCCACCATCGCCCCCGCCATCGCTAGCGGGAGTGATGAGCACGTCGCGCGATTGCGTGAGTTGCCGGCCGTGTGAGGGGCGTGGGCCTTGCGGCCACGGCGATGGGATGGTGGCAATGAGCGGGGATTGGGTTAAAATGGCCGCGCGGTGCCTGTCATATGGTTGTCATGAAGGCTCCGTAGGCTTCACGGCGATCAACCAACCCTAGAGGCAGTTATGCTAAAAAGAATGGGCAAGTCCCCGCTTAACGCCGTGCTCGGGGGATCGGTACTCGCGTTGGCGGTCGCCGGTATTTTGAATACCTCGCAGGCGTATGCGCGCACGGTCGACGTGACCGAGACCGGCTCCACCTTGCTTTATCCATTATTCAATCTGTGGGTTCCGGCGTACACGCGCAGCCACCCGGGCGTGCGCATCACGACCCAGGGGACGGGTAGCGGGACCGGCATCTCGGAGGCCATATCGGGCGTCGCGCAGATCGGCGCGTCGGACGCCTATATGAGCAACATGCAGGTCAAGCAGAACCCCGCGATCTTGAATATCCCGCTCGCGATCTCGGCGCAGACGATCGACTACAACATCCCGGGATTAAACAACGTCCATCTGAAGCTGAGCGGTCCGGTCCTGGCCGGAATCTATGATGGCACGATCCGCTACTGGAATGCCCCGGCGATCGCCCGCCTGAACCCAGGCCGGCGCCTGCCGCACCATCTCATCACCCCCATTCATAGAACCGATGGCAGTGGGGATACCTTCATATTCAGCCAGTATCTGTCATTCTCCACGCCATACTGGAACTCGCATGTGGGCTACGGCACCACGATCAGCTGGCCGGCGGTACCAGGTGGCCTGGGTGCGCTTGGCAATCCGGGAATGGTGCAGGCCGCCGCCCAGACGCCCTACTCCATCGCCTACATCGGCGTGAGCTTCACGAAAGAGGTAGCGCGCGCGCATCTTGGCACCGCCCTTCTCAAGAATCGTGCCGGACGCTTCTTGCTGCCCACCAGGAAAACTGTGGGGGCGGCGGCCGCCGAGCTCGTGAACAAGACCCCGACCGATGAACGCATCAGCCTCGTCTTCGCGCCAGGCGCCGAGTCCTATCCCATCATCAATTACGAGTACGCCATCGTCAACGACCACCAGCCGAGCCGCGCCATGGCCACGACCCTGCGCGAGTTCCTGTCGTGGGCGGTGAATACCCATGAAGGCAACGCGCATAAGTTCCTGCGCCAGGTGCACTTCATCGCACTACCGCCGCGTATCTCGGCGCTGAGCCGGACGCAGATCGCCAAGATCCATTAAGGGAGCCGATCGCCGGGGCCCCGTTGGGGCCCCGGCTTTTCTTTGAGAGCCTTATGACGCTTCGACCATTTCGCATCATACTAATACTCGTCACAAGCCTCATACCGCTCGCCCTACTCGCCGTCCTTATCTTTCTTGCCCGTTACTCGTGGCCGGCCCTGACATTCAACGGCTGGCATTTCCTCGTCGGCCACACATGGAGTCTCGGAAATCTCTATGCCAATCCCGTAAAGCGTCACGGTGTACTGGTGCCGATCGGGGCGGACTACGGTATTCTTGTATTCATCGTCGGGACGCTTTTGACGTCGGCCATCGCGCTTGCCATTGCCATTCCCGTGAGCCTCGGGGTGGCGATATTTTTGGCCGAAGGCCTGCGTAGCCGCCGCTTGAAGGCCCCGCTGTCGTTCGTAGTCGAGATGCTGGCGGCGGTACCGAGCGTGGTCTACGGCCTGTGGGGCTATGCGGTGCTCACGCCGCTCGTGGCCCACACTCTCGGGCCCGGACTGCGGGCGGTGCTGGGCTTCGTGCCATTCTTCGCGGGGCCCATCGGCAGCGGCTATGGCCTGCTCGCCGCGTCCATCGTGCTCGCGCTCATGGTCGTGCCCATCATTGCCGCCACCGTGCGCGATGCCCTGGCGCGGGTGCCATCCGAAACGAAGGAGGCCGCCTACGCGCTGGGCGCCACGCACTTCGAGGTGGTACGGCGTGCCATGTTGCCGACGGTGCGCGGCAAC